>JAGVEK010000501.1 GCA_020058315.1 Candidatus Zixiibacteriota bacterium | reverse complement strand
TCACCGGTCGCTGCTGCCATATCTTCTGGAAGAAAGCTACGAGGTGATCGATTCGGTCGAACGCCGGGACATGAAGGGGCTGCGTGAGGAGCTGGGCGACTTGTTGTTGCAGGTGGTCTTCCATGCACAGCTTGCGTCGGAACGGAAGCGCTTCACCATCGAGGACGTCATCGACAGGATATGCCAGAAGCTGGTGGCGCGGCATCCTCACGTGTTTTCTCGTCAGCGACGGTTGTCGGCGACGCAGGTTCTGGGCAATTGGGAGAGAATCAAACTGGCGGAGCCCACCGGTTCCGGAGAGAAGCGCGGCGTGCTCGATGGGGTTCCTCGCACACTTCCGGCGTTGCTGCGTGCCTATCGGGTCCAGGAGAAAACCTCGCGATTCGGCTTTGATTGGGATGACCCGCTGGGGGTTCTTGATAAGATCGACGAAGAGGTTCGTGAGTTGCGGCGGTCGATGCGGCGCCGCAGAAAAGATGAGATCGCTCACGAACTGGGAGATGTGTTTTTTGCGCTGGTGAATCTCAGCCGCCACCTTGGTATTGATCCGGAGACTGCTTTGTCGAGAACGAACCGGCGATTCATCCGGCGGTTTAGGTACATTGAGAAGCATCTTCCGGGAACCGGCAAACGTCTTGGCGAGGCGAGCCTGGCGGAAATGGATCGTCTTTGGGAAAAAGCGAAGAAAGTGGTGGGCTGACTGGGGACGCTAACGGGCACGACGGGAAATCAACGGTGAGGCGTTCAAGCCGCGGTGTGCGGGGGGCTTCCTGGCCCCGGAGGTCGCAATCCCGGCGGATTTCGGCGAATGCCGGCTGCAATCCTGTGAGGACTGCCTTCCTCTGAAGCCTTCCTGCCCTTGATCAGGAGGAAGCACAGGGAGCACTATCGAATTGGAACTGAATTGGTTACATTATGGGATGGAAAAAGGGCTTGACGCTATTCGGACTGGGATGTTTAATGGCGCCCGGCCTTGCTGTCAAAGACGGCTGGTCATGGTGATTTTTTTCACGCGTTACGTGTATACTGCTTAGGGCGGGACACGTCAAAGTTCGGAGGGGTCGGCATCGACCATTAGGTTCGAAAACTCTTGAAAGGAGAAAGCGGATGAAGCGAATCGGAATGCTGCTGGCAAGTGTGGCATGCGCGGCGCTGGTGACAGGACCGGCATGGGGACAGGATTCCACAAAGGCTGGGATTGCCCCGGCCGAGACCAAGATCGAGACCAAGACCGAGACCAAGATCGAGACCAAGACCGAGACCAAGACCGAGACCAAGACACTGGTGAAGCACCAATTTGTCGGCGATACGAAGTGCAAGATGTGCCACAAGGAACAGTACGAGTCTTGGATGACAACCAAGCACGCCAAGGCATGGGCGTCGCTGAAACCAGAAGAGCAGAAGAAAGCTGAATGCATCGAGTGTCACATGACCGGCAAGACCGCCACTGATTCGATGCTGGTCAGCGTCGGCTGTGAGGCCTGCCATGGAGCAGGATCCGACTATAAGACCATGAAAATCATGAAAGATCCCAAGCTGGCGGCAGAGGCCGGACTGCTGCCGATCAACGAGGCGAATTGCACGCGTTGCCACAATAAGAAGAGTCCGACCTTCAAAGCCTTTGACTTTGCCAAGGCCAAGGAGCCCGCCGCGGGTGGCGCGCACAAGCATCCAGTCAAGGCCAAGAGTTGAGATGAATCACACGAAGGATCTTTCCCCCGGCGGTTCGCAGATGAGCCGCCGGGGGTTTTTCGATATCTTTCTGGGCGGAGGGATCGCGGCCTTGGGTGCAGCGGTACTTTATCCGCTGGTCCGTTTTGTGATTCCTCCCGAACAGCCCGAAGCAGCAGTCTCACAGGTCGTGGCGGCCAAAGTCGGAGAGCTGGCCCCGAATTCGGGTAAGATATTTCGATTCGGCAAGGATCCGGCGATCTTGATTATGACTCCGAGCGGACAGTACCGTGCGTTCACAGCCATCTGCACGCACCTGGATTGCACGGTGCAGTACAGTTCGGAGCAGCAGCATATCTGGTGTGCGTGCCACAACGGGCATTACGACCTCAACGGCAACAACGTCTCAGGGCCGCCACCGGCGCCTCTGGCACCGTTCAACGTCACAGTACGCGGCGATCAAATCTTCGTGAACAAAGCATGAGCAGTCAGGGCCAACGAACCGGGCTCTCCGTCTGGCTTGATGAGCGGTTAAGCTGGTCGGCCATCAAAGAGCTGGCGCTGCACAAACGGGTGCCGATGCATCGGCATTCGATCTGGTACTACCTGGGCGGGATGACTCTCTTCTGCTTTCTGGTGCAGATTGTCACCGGGATCTTCCTGCTTCTCTATTACCGTCCCACGGCCGAAGCGGCATTCGAGTCGGTCGAGTTTATCATGACCGACGTGAAGTTCGGCTGGCTGATCCGGTCGATTCACTCCTGGTCGGCCAATCTGATGATCTTCTTTGCCTTCGTACACATGTTCTCTGTGTTCTTTATGCGTGCCTATCGAAGGCCGCGGGAGCTCACGTGGGTATCGGGGGCATTTCTCCTTTTCTTGTCGATGGGGTTTGGCTTCTCAGGATACCTTCTCCCCTGGAATCAGCTGGCCTTTTTCGCCACCAAGGTCGGGACCGACATTCTTGGTCAGATACCGTTAATCGGCGGGTGGCTGCTGACTGTCGCACGCGGTGGCGAGGATGTCACCGGCGCGACCCTGACCCGCTTCTTTGGAATTCATGTCGCTGTCCTGCCGATGATCTCGACGTTCTTCCTGTTGGGACACCTCGCCCTCGTTCAGAAGCAGGGGATGAGCGTGCCGATCGGCGAGGAATACAAGAAGTGCCGTCAGATGCCGTTCATCCCCAACTTTGCTTTGAGGGACCTGGTTGGATGGACGCTGGCGTTGGGGATACTGGTGCTCCTGGCTTCGTTATTCCCTTGGGAGTTGGGAGAGAAGGCTGATCCCTGGGCATCTGCTCCCGCAGGAATCCGGCCGGAGTGGTTTTTCTGCTTCATGTTTCAAACGCTGAAATACATTCCTGGGAAAGTGCTGTTTATTAATGGGGAGCTTCTGGGCATCATCGGCTTTGGTCTGGGGGCGGCGGCATTGGTGCTTGTGCCGTTTTTGGATCGCAAGGCCGCGCGTGAGGAAAAGCACAAGTGGCTGCCGGTGATCGGCTGGTTCGTGATTCTTTACATCATCGTGTTTACGGTTCTGGCGTACGTCGTATGATAACACTCAGCGCCTCTGACAGAATGAATGTCCGCT
>JAGVEK010000148.1 GCA_020058315.1 Candidatus Zixiibacteriota bacterium | reverse complement strand
CGGTTCGTGAGCACAGCCGTGGTGGAGGCCCTGTTTCACGGCAGGTTGGTTCGTTCGGCGACAGACTTTATCAGCGATAGCTGCGTATCGCAGATGGCCGTAGAACGAGTCGCCATTTCCTCCGGGCGCTTACCGATGAACGGGTGGACCTGAATCCGCAACTCCGCTTCACGAAAAGCGACGAGCAGGGAGCATCGACCGCTCTGTTCGTTACTCACCCGACCCACTCGGCCATCGATGTCCAGGTCTCGTACGTGTGGACCGGCGTTGATCCGTTCTGGCATCAGCGGCGCAAGGGTGACGATCAGGTAGCGCTCCGAAGCCGCGGCTTCCCATGTGCACGTGGCAGTTTCGTCTTCATTCCCGGACCTGCGAGGCTTCACAACCTCTTCGGGACTCGAGCTGTTGTCGATCTCCGCAATCTGGCGCTCATCTGCCAACGAACACGGGTCGACATCTCGCCACGTCTTCGTTGATGTTCCCGTATCGCCACACGCTGTAGCCATCAACGCAAACCCGAGCGCCACCACCGCCAGCCTACGTGCCCTCGACGCGCGGATACCACTCATTCCAGCCAACTTTCGGGAGACTGATCATCATCGTCGTGATCGTCATATAGCGACGAAAGGGGTTCCGGACGTCGAGCTTCCGCTACTCGACCCGGTGCCGGAGCGCCTGGGGGTGCCAGGCGCGCAGTCGCAAACGTGAAGGGGATCCCTTGCCGGATGAGATCAACAACCTCTGGTGGCTGGCGCCGATAGCCTTCGACAATTTCGCGCCAGCTGCATTCAGCCTGCCTGATCGCTGTCGCCGCCGAGGCCATTTCTGCCGATGCGGTAGACATGGTGGCCATCCTGTCCAGATGCGCTTCATCGATTCCGGCGAATGGCTGAATAGGCTCGTCGGCGATCCTGCGCAAATGCGCGGCCTGTGTTGCCACAGCCGCAAGCGAGCCCTGGAAGCGACGAATAGCCGCCTCAGCACCGGGCGGTATGTCACCTCGATCGATTCTCATGAGTTCTCCCATGCCGGAGCACCGGTCGGCGCAATGTAGTTTTCTTTGGGCGCGTTCGTCACTGCAGTGATATCGGCTGCAGCGGCGATGTCGGTAGCCAGCTCGATCTTTTCAGTGGCGCTTTCGATCTGCCCCTTCACTTTGTCAATTCGTTGGTTGAGCTCGTTGGCAGCAGCTTCCTGAGGGTTCTCCAGCGCATCGAGAACCGCCTGTGCATCCTTGACAAGAGTCCGAATCTTGTCAAGCATGGCTTCGGCCTCCTGGTAGATGTTCCAGAGTGCCATCCCCATGTCATACATGTCTTTGCCGGTTGTCACAGCGGTATAGAGCCAGCCGACCCCAGGAATAAAGGACGTAACAGCCTTCTCCAGGACCTTTTTGATACCCTTGTCGATGATCTCTTCTTGGAACTTCTTGTTGACGTATGTCAACAACTCAGAAGCCGCAGCTTGCGCTTGTTCCGAAGTGGCAGTCAATACCGCTTCAGCAATACGTCCAATTGGGCCTTCCCACGCCATCGCATTGGACAGTTTCAAGCCATAATCTTGATAGGCATCCGCCGCTGATCCCTGCCATGAACGGCTTAGCTGAGCATTCCCAGATTTGAAGGTTTCCGCCGCAACCTCTGATGCCGTGCCCGCTTTCTGGAAACACTCACCGGCACGTTCCAATTCTTCCCAATTGCCCACCAGTGGAGCCACAATCTGCTCGAGAGGGCTCCAACCCTCATCGGTAAACAGGGCAGGCACTACTTTATGCACCTGCTGGGTTCCATACCGGACATTCTGATCAAGCTCGGTGAGAATTCCGTTACTCTGATCGATGATTGCCCGCACATCTGTCTCTCGATGCTCCGGCATAGCGAGATCCGGAGTTTCTCCGGCGGGGAATTGTGTCGCGCTCGCCATCGGGTCAACACTGTAAGCGGTGTATCCGCCGAGATTGCCGTCAATCCTAGAATGGGCGTCCGCCAGTTGATCTGCGGTAGCCCTGTCCTGTGAACTGTACCGCCACGCAGCACGCTTCAACTCGTAGGCAAGGTAGTCCAAGCCACTCGATCGACTCGAGATTCGCAGGCCCATGAGCTCACCGAACTCAGCGACTGCCTTGTCGATTCCTACCAATTCGATAATGCCGGGCGATGTGTAACCCCCCGACCCTCGGTAGTTGAACTCGATTCCCCCTGGCTTGCGAGCCAAAATGGTTGCGTCACGTTCCACTTGGGCTAATGAGCTGGCACTGTTACCCATCCCGAATATGTCCTCGGTGCTGGCTGAGAAAATCATAGTTCAGGCTCCCCTTCGTTTGCTTTGACATTAGCTGGCTTCGAGTCAGGTATTGTTAGAACCCCTCGCTCGGCCGAATCGAGTTGAATATCTGGTCTGCTACAGATGGATCGACAGACCCTGAGACGTGCTCATCTATTTCGACCATAAGCACCATCACCTCAGCGGTCGCGCGTCCTGCCGTTGCAAGGATCTCGAATCGAGCTTCCAGCGTCTTGCATGGGCGGTCCTGCGGAATATCGCGGACGATCGCCGTGTACCGCACCGCCTGTTGATCGGCGACAGTCAGCAACTGCGGGCCGACGTAGGTAACACTGGGCTTCGAGAGACCATCTTCGGAGGCGAAGATTTGCATCGCCGCGCGAACCTCGTCGCGGGCAGCGCCGTCGAGATCGACCCCGTTGCGGCCGGCAGCACCGGACAGAGCCAGTGATTCTGCGGGAACCTCCGGGCAATGCCCACCACCGTACTGCCCGACCGTCTGGTACCAACCGCCATGGGGCGTGTCGATGTCCCATCCGGCCACCGAACCCGACATGTTGGTCCAGTCCAGCGGAATCTCGTAGGTGAGGCCGTATCTGGTGGCGATCGGCTGCACAGATCCAGGCGGAACCGTGATCTTCGAGGGGTTGAATTCGATCGTCGGCAAGTGCGGCGGGGAGATCGGGCTAGAAGTCGGTGATCGGCGCTTCGGCGAAGTAT
>JAGVEK010000269.1 GCA_020058315.1 Candidatus Zixiibacteriota bacterium | reverse complement strand
GCCACCCCGACTGAGCAGGGGCGGGGTCTCCCCGCCCTCGTTTCCCGCGCGCAAGACTACCTGAAGGAACGGAACTCGTATCCGCCCCGTCCGTTGGATGGCTCACGCCTCCTCGAACAGCCACGTGCTCAGGTAGCGTTCGCCGGTGTCGGGAAGAATCACCACGACCTGCTTCCCGGCATTCTCCGGCCGGGATGCAACCTCGACCGCCGCATGAAGCACTGCCCCGCAGGAGATTCCACCCAGAATTCCTTCTTCCTTCGCCAAACGCCGCACCATCCGACCCGCATCAGGCGTCTGAACCTGGATGATCTCATCAATCAGTATGGTCTCGGTGATACTCTGTGCAATTGCGGTCATATGTACTCCCCTGTCCTCTTCCACGTGCGTTTGATCCTCACCACATACCGCACACGAGGATTACCCGACGGGACACCACCGCTGACCGTCTTCCCATGTCCGTTGCCATTGCCATTGCCGTCTCCCAAACCGTGCCTGGAGAGCAGCCCCCCCATCCTCGCAGCCATCTGTCGTCGTTCAAAATCCTCAGAGAGCCACTCCGGAACAATCCCCAGTTCCCGGTATCGAGCCTTGATTTCCCCAGGAAGATCTACAAAGTCGCCGATCAGATGCCGGCAGTGAGGCGCGCCACATTGACATTCCATGGTCCACGCGTCTTCGGCCATCGATGTGGAGTAGTCAAACGTGAGTTCATCACCGGGCTGAATCAGGCGCAGTGCTCGCAACTCACGTGCATCCCGAAAACCCAGATTGGGTGCACAACTGTGGTTGATGAACCGCTCGGGCGCCCAAGTCAGTGTGTAGCTGTTGGGACCAACTTGCACGCAATAGCACTCAAAGCGCGGGTTGCGGGAACGGGCAAAATCGATTAAGGGTCCGCGAAAACACAGGACGCGTCCACCGAATTTGATGCATCTGGTCGCGAACAGGCCGCGGCCAAAGCGATGGGGGCGCACGATGAAGGGATTGTCGTTCAAGGTGTTCTCCTGCCCGCCCACTCGGGGGCGGCGATACGGGTTTGCTCAAACTGGATGTGACCAGATCGAGACGCCTGAGCGTCTGTTCAGCAGCCGATGCGGGAGAAGAGCGGTGGAAAATGGAGTTCTACGCAGCCACTCGTCGCTCATCCCGCCCGGTACAAATGCACTTGATACACGAGGCGATGTCGCGGGAGAGAACGATGGTCGGAAGCAGGCAAATCATAACCAAACGAACCATTCGGTCAAAAATATACGCAAATTGTCAGATTTGTCGAGCCTTTTTTTCGGGGTACTGAAGGGGCGGGTGGTCAGTGGTGATGACCGTTCCCATTCCCATTCCCATTTCCGTTCCCATTGCCGGGAATCGAGAATGGTACGAGCCGTCCGGCACGTTGCTCAATCTGTTGTCGTTCAAAGTCTTCGGACAACCAAGCAGGGATGATCCCCAGGGCGCGGTAGCGCTTTCTCAGGTCGTCGGGCAGGTCGACAAAGTCGCCGATGAGATGGCGACAGTGTGGCGACTGACAGCCGCACTGCATGGTCCACGAGTTCTCGGCCATCGACGTCGAATAATCGAAGGTCAGCTCCTCGCCCGTGGAAACAGGATGCAGCGCGCGCAACGAGCGGTAGTCCTGGAAGCCCAGGTTGGGTTCGCAATTGTGATTAATGAACCGCTCGGGTGCCCAAGTCAGAGTGTAGCTGTTGGGACCAACCTGAACGCAGAAACACTCAAACCGGGGATTACGGGAACGCTCAAAGTCAATGAGCGGTCCCCGGAAGCGCAGGACAGTTTCGCCGGCCGAGATGGGTTGGGCTGCAAAGATGCCCCGGCCGAAGCGATTGGGGCGAACAACGTACTTGATATCGCTCAATCTTCGGGCTACGCCCCCTGCGAAAACATGCGGGAGCGAAACGATCTCACCGTCCTTCTCGCTCTTGGGCCCACATATTGACCATTTTTACGCGCAACCCGCGCAATGGTTGGCGGAATTGTTGTCCTGAGTGACCTTCCACGCAAGGAAAATCCGACGCATCCGCTTGTTCAGGTACAAATTGTGGAAAAGGCCCCGCATCGAGGCAGCTTTCGTCCTGAATTGCCTTCAGGGTTCCAAGACAAACATTTCCCCCTGTCACGAGCATGCGCCCTTCATGCTGTCAGAATCGGGATCATCTCCCGTTCGGGAGCTCCGGCACCTCTTTGCGAGAGGCTCCCTCAGTCGTATCTTTAGGTCTTGGAGATCAGCCTGTGATTACCCGAAGCTGCAGATAGAAAGTGAGGTTGCCGGTCATGCTGAACGCGGTTGTCAATGTCCCCGAGCCGAAGAACGAGCCAATCAAGAGCTACGCTCCGGGAACTCCTGAGCGGGATGAGTTGAAGAAACAGATCGAGGCCCAGCGTGCCGGGCAGTTCGAGATCCCCCTCTTCATCGGCGGAGAGGAGGTCACAAGCGGCAACCTGGGCGACTGCCGTATGCCACACCGGCACGGCCACGTGCTGGCCCGATTCCACAAGGCGTCCAAGGAGCATGTCGAGCGCGCCGTCGAAGCAGCCTTAGATGCGGCACCCGCGTGGGCGGCGCTGGACTGGGAGCAGCGCGCCGCGATCTTCCTCAAGGCAGCCGATCTCCTGGCCGGGCCACACCGTCAGATTCTCAATGCCGCGACCGTGAACGGTCAGAGCAAGAACCCATTCCAGGCGGAGATTGACTCGGCCTGCGAGTTGATCGACTTCTACCGCTTCAATCCATCGTATGCACGCCAGATCTACGCGCAACAGCCCAACTCCGCCCCCGGCATTTGGGACTATGTGCAGCACCGTCCACTCGAAGGCTTTGTTTTCGCCGTGACTCCGTTCAACTTCACTTCGATTGCGGGAAATCTGCCGGCAGCTCCAGCTCTAATGGGCAATGTCGTTCTGTGGAAACCCGCTTCCAGTGCCGTTTACTCGGCCTACTACATCATGCGGATCCTGATGGAGGCCGGGCTGCCGCCGGGCGTGATCAATTTCGTCCCCGGTTCAGGCGGCCAGGTCGGCGACCCGGCCGTCGACTCGCCGCATTTCGCGGGCGTCCATTTCACAGGCTCCACCTCAACCTTCCACGCGATGTGGCGGCGGATCGGGAACAATATCGCCTCGTACCGGTCGTACCCGCGGATCGTCGGTGAAACCGGCGGCAAGGACTTCATCTTCGCCCACTGCTCCGCCGATGTCGACGCGCTGGTCGTGGCACTGCTGCGAGGATCGTTCGAATATCAGGGGCAGAAATGCTCGGCCGCCTCGCGGGCATATATCCCAGAATCGATCTGGCCTGATGTGAAAGAGCGTCTGCTTGACCAGATGAAGCAGATGAAAATGGGCGATCCCGCCATCTTCTCCAATTTCATCAATGCCGTGATCGACAAGGCCGCGTTCGACTCGATCAAATCCTACATCGACCACGCCAAGTCATCATCCGACGCGACGATCCTGGCAGGCGGCCGATGCGACGATTCGGTCGGGTACTTCATCGAGCCGACCGTGGTGCAAACGACTAATCCGCGATTCAAGCTCATTTGCGAAGAGATCTTCGGCCCTGTGCTGACGATCTTCGTGTATCCCGACAACAAGCTCGATGAAACGCTCGATCAGTGCGACACGATCTCTCCCTACGCCCTCACCGGCGCGATCTTCGCACAGGATCGCTACGCCATCGCCCAGATGACACGCGCCCTCACCAACGCCGCCGGGAACTTCTATATCAACGACAAGCCGACCGGCGCGGTAGTCGGCCAGCAGCCGTTCGGCGGCGGCCGCGCCTCCGGCACCAACGACAAAGCCGGCAGCATGATCAACCTGCTGCGCTGGGTCACCCCGCGCACCGTGAAGGAGACGTTCGTTCCGCCAAAGGACTGGCGGTATCCGTTTCTGGCGTGAGGGGCATCGTACATCTCGGCTCTCACGCGCGTCGATTCCGGACCGGAAATACGTGGCCCTTGTCACCATGCCGCCAGCGTGCAAGTCAACCTTCCCGGCTGACTTTCGACTCGGAGCGCTGATCAGAGCGGAGTTGGAGACTGCCTTGACTCTCGCGCGTTGGTCGCATCGCCGGTTGCCCAGCCGGTCTACAGACTGTAGCTTCAAGCCTCATGGAATCACCGGGCACTGCCGACTTATTGCAACAGCGACTTCGGCCACTGCTGACCACCGCCCTTCTCATCTGGGGCATCCTGCTGACCGTGAGCATCCCCTGCCAGCGGGTTCACGGCGATGAGGCATGGCTTGGCGAGCAAGCCTACTTCTTGCGGCATGACGGCATCATTCGCTCGGAACTCTTTCGCGGATATGCCAGTCAGGACGAGCGTATCCTGGTCACGCACAAGCTTTTCATTCTCGCGGGGACCGCCATGGTGGCGCTTTTCGGATGGGGCCTCTGGCCCCTTCGTCTGCTGTCTCTGCTCGCGGGCGTGGCGACCATTCTGCTGCTGATCGGACACGTTCGCCGACGAGGTGATCCGGACACCGCGCTGCAGTGGCGGTTGGCCGTCATCGTTCTGCTCGCATCGCCGCTTTACTTCAAATTCATCAATCTCTACCGGCCAGAAGTGATGCTGGCCGCCTGCGGCTTTCTCTCATTTCACTGCATGACGCTGGTGTTGCAGGACCATCGACGGCACTATGCCTTCATAGCCGGCGCAGTGGCTGGCGTCTCGGTGCTGGTACATCTCAATGGGTTGATGTACATCTTCGCCGGTCTGGTCGTGCTGCTCTATGTGCGGCAATTCCGGGCCACCGGATACTTCATGGCCAGCGCGCTGGCGCTCTCGGCACTGTACTTCGTTGATGTCATCGGCCACTGGGATCTGTTTGTCCGGCAACTCGTCTGCGTTCCCTCTCTGACAGCCGAGGATTTTCGCTGGGATGCCCCCTTCTGGCGCCTGATCAATGAGCACAAACGCCTGTTTCGGAAACCGGAGATCATATTCACGTCCGTTCTCTTCTTCGTTTCGCTCTTCTATCACTGGTGTCAGGCCCCCCGCGACCGGCGGTACCTGCCGGTCTACGCGGTGGCGCTGATTGTTGCGTTGGGCGCGATTGGACAGGCCAAGACAACACCCTACGCGATCGCGCTCTTCCCCATCCTCGCACTGCTGATCGCCGAAAGCGGCTGGCTTTGGTGGCAGAACCGGCGCCGCACGCGTCCGATCATTTCGTGGCTGGTCGTTGCTGTATGGTCAGTGTTTGTCCTGCACAGCCTGGTTGCAGATATCGTGATCGCCACCACGGGAAAACGCCGCGTGGCGATCGAGAACCGCCAGATAGAGTCATATATCGAGACCGGCACCGACGTCCTCGCGCCAATCGACTTCGTGTTCGACGAAATCGACCGCTATCGGGTACGCGCCCTGACCGCAGCAGAGCTCGTCATCACCAGCGTGAAATCGCGACCCTACGATCTGGACAACCTCATCGCCTACGCCAACGAGCAATCCATTCCCGCAATTGTTCTCGACGAAGAGAACCTTGCACGTCTGAGACTTGAGGATGTGGCTGTCGGGTGGAAGAAGGGAGACTTCGAGGTTGTCGCACGCCTGAAGGATCCCGAACGGGCCGTTCTGAAGAAGACTGGCGCGACGGTGCGGTGGACCGCCTACTGAAGCCAGAAGATCGCGACGTAGTCCATACCGGCTCCGGGGATCTTGGTCAGTTCAGTTCGCGCAAAGCCCGCATCACGCCCAATCTGCTCGATTTGTTCAGCCCCATAGAAGTACACGGGGCATTTCTTCAGTCTGTAACGAATCCGCCGCAGTGGCGTGCGGAACCAGTGGCGGCTGGGAAACGATGCGATCACCGAGCGGCGGCAGGAGGTGCGCATCTTCGCCAGGACGGTTGCCGCCTCGTTCACGTAGTCGAAGAACCCCATGGCCACGATCAAATCGAACTGCTCGACCGATGACCACTCGGAGAAATCGCCATGAATGAACTCGATCTGGGCTCCGCTCAACTGGCTGGTCTGACGGCGCGCCAGTTCGAGCATTTCGATGGAAAGATCGATCCCCACAATACGACGCACCCCGGCCTCGGCCAGAGCTGTGATGTAGCGCCCCGAGCCGCAGCCGACATCGAGAACCGACGCGGAGGCTGTTTCCTTCGCATGCTGCACGGTGCGCAGGAATCGCCCGACAATATCGCGCCGGAAACGGCGGTTCACCCAGCGCGTCACCGCATTCTGACCTCGGGGAGAATACAGGCCATCGAAGGCCTCCGCCGCCCGGTCGAAGTATGATCCTATTTCAACGCTTTCGTTTCTGATCGTTCCCATATCAATGCGAGTCACTCAGCTTTGCGGGGAAGAGCACCGGCCTGAACCAGGATCTCAGACATGGTCGTAAACCGCACAGCGTCCAGAACGTGTGAAAAACGCTTCCGCCCTTGTCTGAGTCGCACATAATGGCGAAATCGGCGGGTCACCGGAAGCCCTCGCAGCCGTGGCGCGGCCGGTCCGATTTCATAGGGGTGAATATAGAACACGCGGGGTGATCCGCGCCGCGCCTCTCTCTGAAAGTAGCTCAAAGTCACACGGAGAGGATACAGACGGAAATACCCCCCGCCACCCACTGGAATGTTCTGTCCCAGAACCCTGATCACGGGCAACGGGAACTCCACCAGTCCATTCGGCCAGTGGAAGATCCCATGCGGAACACCCGGCATCCCGTACACGTCATGAAGCGCGGTGGGGACAACGCTTGAATCGTACGAAAAACCGCAAGCCACGAGCTCGTCCAGCGCCCAGCGGTTGCCGGCTCCAATGGAAAAATCCGGCGCACGAAAACCGATCACTGACCGTCCACACGAATCCTCCAGACGCGCCTTCGCTTCGGCCAGATCCATGCGGAACTCTTCGGGCGTTTGGCCGGTAATCCGCCGGTGATAGAGCGAGTGGCAGGCCACCTCATGACCGGCCTCCGCCACCTGCCTCACCAGATCCGGCGCGGACTTCGCGATCCGCCCCAGAAAGAAGAACGTTGCCCGGCAGCCATGCGCCAACAGCAAGTCGAGCACGACCGCAAGATTCTCCCGAATCTCACGGTCATTCGCCGCCGGTTCCAGGAGTGCGGGATCCACATGCACACTCTCGGCATGCGACTCGGCGAACCCCTCGACATCAATCGTCAGGGCATGGGCCAGCGGTGTCTCCGTCATCACAGTTGCAGCAGGCGACCGTCGGGTCACCACGTTTTCTCCGTCTGTAAGAATCTAACTGTCCGCCACCCAAAAGAAAACCGTCCCGAAGTCTCCTCCGGGACGGCTCGAATTCCAAAGCAAATCACGTCTTCTTAGAAGTTCCCGGTCAGACCAAACCGATGGCCTTCGCCGAGAGGACCCTTCTCCGGTACGTAGGCGTAGTCCAGCGAGAACTGCTTGAACGACACACCCGCGCCCAGAGTCAGCGAACCGTCATCGACACCACCGCGGATGGCCGCACCCAAGTCGGAGTTGGTGAAGAGATACTTGTACTCACCACCCAGCCGGAACTTGATGCCGCTGACTTCCTGCGTCTTCTGGATCTCTACCGGGAAAGTGAATCCCTCGAGAACTGTGG
>JAGVEK010000002.1 GCA_020058315.1 Candidatus Zixiibacteriota bacterium | reverse complement strand
TGGCGAGGTTGAGCCAGGCCAGCCCCGCGCGCTGGCGGTCGATGGTCAGCGCCAGCAGCAGGCTGTCGTTGCGATCGTCGAGGAGATTGGCATCAGTCAGCGTGCCCGGCGTGACGATGCGCGTCACTGCGCGCTCGACGGGGCCCTTTGCCAGCGCAGGGTCGCCGATCTGCTCGCAGATGGCCACCGAGACGCCGAGCTTGACCAGCTTAGCCAGATAGCCGTCGACCGCGTGGTAGGGAATGCCGGCCATCGCAATCGGCTTGCCGGCCGACTGGCCGCGCGCGGTCAGCGTGATGTCGAGCAGGCGAGCGGCTTGCTGGGCATCTTCGTAAAACAGCTCGTAGAAATCCCCCATGCGGAAAAACAGCAGCTTGTCCGCATGCTCTGCCTTGGCGCGCAGCCATTGCTGCATTACGGGGGTGTGCTTTTCGATGCCTTCCGCCACCTGTGTTTGCGCATTGATTATCAATGAGTTATCCGATTCTGTCCACTGTTTTGATCTCGTTTAAACCCGTATAAATCCACTTGATATCACGCCTGAGGTAGCCCATAGGTAGCCCAGCGTCAAAGTTTGGATGCTATAATCGGCCACTGGGCTACCTTTCTTTGTTCCAAGTCTGAATCCCTTGTCCTGCAACGGATTCGGCGTTATCGCTGGGCTACCTTTTGCAGGCGGGGAATCTGATGAAAATTGAACTTACCAAAGACGTCATCCTTAACCGGCTTTGCATCGAAAAGCGGCCCGTCGAACTCCTGGGCGGTGAAATCGTCTTCGAGGAAAATACCGACAGGACGCCGTATATCGTATTTGACACGAAGCTAACCGGTTTCGGAGTGAAAGTTTCGGCGTCGAAGAAGACCTACGTGATGCAAAAGAAGGTCGCCGGCCGGGTGATGAAATCGAAGATCGGCGAGGTCGCCGAGTTCGTGAAGGTGCAGGACGCTCGCGACAAGGCGGCGGGCCTTTCGGTCATGATGCGTGAGACCGGATCGAATCCGAACACCGAGAGGCGCAGGCTTCAACTCGCGGAGGCCACGGTCGGGCAGGCGATGGAGAAATACAAGGAGCACCTGAAGTCCCGCAGTTCCCCCGCGCAAGAAAGCACAATCAGCAATTTCGAGCGCTCGGAACGAAAGTTGTCATGCTGGAAGGATCGCCGGATCAAGTCGCTTGGAGCCGACGAGATCAAGGGGAAGTTCGACGAGTTGGCGAAGAGGGCCAGGACGTCGACCGAGCAGGCGTTTCGCTGGGCGACGACGTCGGTCGAGCACGTGTTGACCATGGAGGCGATCACCGCCCAGTCGCAAGGAAGGGTTCCGTCAATGTTGGCGAATCCGTTCCGCGCCCTCGTTCATCTGAAGGTCTATCGCACGCGGGCCGAGTTGGCGAAGGATCGCGATGAGCGGGGCGTTCGCAATCCGCTGACCAGGGAGCGGCTGGGCAGGTTCCTCGAGGCCCTTTGGTCGAAGAGGGCGGTGAACGACAACCGTACCGGTTGCGACTACATCCTGTTGATGCTGATTCTCGGCTGCCGCAAGTCCGAGCACGCCGGCCTTGTGTGGCGTGAGCTTCTCGCTCCGGCGGGTGAGAAGCCGTCGAGCGATGCGGTCAATCCATGGATGAACTCATGGGTCGACTTGGAGAGAGGCGAGGTCTTTTTCCACAGGACAAAAAACGGGCTGGCCCATCGCCTGCCGTTGCCCGAATGTGCATTGGAGCTGTTGAGGCGGCGGAAAACGGAAGCGGCGGAGGAGTCCGCAAGACGGGGCTTTGGCAAGTCGCGCCGTTTCGTCTTTCCGGCAAAGAGCCGCTTTTCGAAAACCGGCCATTACAGCGACTCTCAGGACCTGCTTAAAAGGTTGAAGGTCGAGGCGGACATCCCGACCCTCACACGCCACGACCTGCGGCGTACCTTCGGAACAACTGCCGTCCATGCGGCGGGCCTTTCGAAGGAGATGGTCGGAGAGTTGCTCAACCACGGGCAAACCGACGTGACGGACCGCTACACCGAAGCCGAATGGCTGCAGTTGAAGGCTGCCATGCAGCGCATCGAGAACTCGTTGCTTACCACGGCCCCGAATCTTTACAACTCCTTGAAGCCCATTGACTGGCCGCCGTTGCAGGCCCCGGAGCCACACAAGCTTGCTCCCGTGAAGCCAAGGACGGGAAGGCCGCGCAAGGACAAGGGCGAGGCGGATGTCGCCGCCTCGGCGGGCTGAACGTTTCCGGTTCCGGGTTGGCGTCGGGTATAACATTGGGCCTTTTGCGCCATGCCCATGACACTTCCCGAACAAATCCCCGAGACGCTGCCGACGGCCCCGATTCCAGGCCTTCCGTCGCTGCATGAGTTGCAGGTTATGGACATGCTCGCCCGGATGCCGCCCGAGGCGATTCTTGACGCTCCGCTCGCCGCAATCTATCTGCGGGTCTCGGAACAAACGCTTGCGAAAATGCGGGCGGACAAGTCAGGGCCGCAGTATTCGCAAGGGGATTCCGGAGCGAGAAACGCCAAGGTTTCATACCGCATGGGCGACATTCGTGATTGGCACCAGTCAAAGAGGATATCTTCGACCATGGAGGCCGCGAAGCGTCGCGGGATGTGCTTCTCGACGCTCTCCGATTTCGCCGAGCCCCAGCCGATGTGGGCCAAGCCGGATGGGGGCCTCGTTTCCCATTCGCTCACCTCGTCAGTGTCGGACTTCAATGCCAAGAGTCTGGCCGGACTCGAAATCGTCTGGATGCCGATGATCGAGGCGATGGGCTTGCCTTGGGACGACGTGGCAACGCGGCGGCGGTTTCACGATGCCTATCTCCTCGCGTTGGAAACCGAGGCCGGTCGGGCCAGGTCGGCGCAGGATGAGTCGGAGCTTTTGGCCGGAGTGCTGCCCGCCAATGCGTAGGGTTTGGCATTAGCGTTCGATTTCCTTGGGCGTGAGTGTTGGAATGAGCGAGTTGCCGGCCCCCAGCGTTCGGCCGGATGATGGGTCGGCGACGCCTGTTCCTCCAGGGAGGCGTTCCAGCGGGAGGGATACGCCCCTCATGAGATGCTCGGCTTTTTTTCCGAATTTCTCCAATTCCGCCCTTGGTATGGCGACCCAGCCGGCTTTGTGGGAGGCGACCACCCAGTTTGCGCTGAAATACCTTGGCTTGATGCTGATGGTACCGTCCGGGCCGGGGTCGATGTCGCGAATGTGAATCGCCATGCCGATGGCGTCGGTCTTCGATTTCGGTGGGTTGTTGAGTTTGAGTTTGACCATCTCGTCGGCCATCTCGCGTCTTAGACCAGAAATATCTGCGACGTTTCCCGCGCGTGCCGCGTCCCTTTCTTGGCCCCATGCCAAGATGGGATTCAGGTTCCGCGCCATGGAGTCGGCGGCGGCTGTTAGGAGCCTCGCCGAAGTCGTCTCGTAAACGCGCAGGAAGCCGTTCGGGACACCCTGACTGTCGGTCTCCGCCGTGTAGACCTTGCCGACGGCTCCGAATAGCGCGGCCTCCTTCATGTCGCGCCTGAACTCAGTCTCGTTGAACATGCCTGCTGCTTTGGGGTTGGGTATGCCGGCAAGATGGCAGGCAAGGTCGATGCGGTCCTTCTCTGAAAGCCTTCCGACGGCTTTCCCGACCTCCTCGATGCGTCTTGCTTGCCTTGCTTCGATTGTTGCCTGCGCGTTGCGTCTCGCTGCCTCCTGCGCCGCTGCCTCGGCAGCCCTCGCGGCGGCGGCCTTGCTCTCGTTTTCGGCCGCCCTGCGCTTGGCGTCCGCCGTCATTTGGCGGGCGTGTTCTGCCTCGGCCAACTCGTGGGCGATAAGGCTCATGTGATCCGAAAGTTCCTCAATGGTCGCGACAAGGCCGTCGAGTGAGGCGGCGGGTTGGCTGACGGGCGGTTGGCGTGTCGGTGAAATGGACTGGCGCGCGGATGCTGCCGCCTGCGCAATGGCGGGCATTTTTTCAAGCGATTGCGCCTTGCCTGCGACCGCCTTTTCGTAAAGCCCTTGGGCCTCGCGGTTCAATTCCGCCAGTGTCGCGTTGTCGGCGAGATCCCGTGCGGAGAATTTTTCGATCTTCTTGCCCATCATGCCGGCCATGGAGTCCTTCCTGTCGGCCCTCACAAAGATTTCAAGGCTGTCGCGATGGCGGGACATGCCCACGTAAGCCAGCTCGGAAGAGACAAAGTCGGAGAACAGATACCTGCAAGAATTGACAG
Organism: Candidatus Zixiibacteriota bacterium; assembly: GCA_020058315.1. Lineage (GTDB taxonomy): Bacteria > Zixibacteria > MSB-5A5 > WJJR01 > WJJR01 > JACRMA01. The sequence continues at coordinate 36,761 of JAGVEK010000002.1, read as the reverse complement.
TTGCGCCTTGTGATTTATGCACGGTAATCGCGTAGGCGTGATCGATGCCGGAGAACTCGGCGGTGTTGAACGAGAACTCCGTTCCGGTACGGTCGAGCCTGACCTTCACGTCAAGGCTGTCGTCGTCGCGGCGGCCAACGGACAGGACGGTTGCCAGATCGCCGTTGTTGGCCGTGGCCCCGTCGCCTTCCGCCTTGGCGCAAAAGACGATGCGGTCCCTCGCCCCGACCATCATCGGCTTCTCGCGGCCATCGACGGTGGAGAAAAGTTCGTGTCCCGTGTCGACCCTGCCTCGTTTGACAAGGGAAAGGCGGATCCGCGCGTTGATCGCGTCGACATCCGAGTTTCGCGAGGCGACGATGATCTTGTCCTTGAAGTCGTTCTTGTCGGCAAGGTGGGCCTCAACGATTCTGTCATACAGGTTTTCGTCACTGCCTTCGGCCTTGATCAGGCCGCGTTGGTCATAGGCTTCGAGGGCTTCGGCGAAGAGGCCCTTGGCGGCGGCTTCGGTGGCTGCCGCGGCCCACTGCTCACGCTGCCTCGTGATGACGGTTAGCTCTGCGGCGGCGCTTCCGAGCCGTTGCTCAACGGCGTTGGCGAAGAAACGGCCCTTGGGGACCGATGGCAACTGCTCGGAATCGCCCTGGAAAACGATCTTGCACTTGTTCGCCAGTGAAAGTTCGATGAGTTTCTCGGCATCGTCGAACCCGACCATGCTGGCCTCGTCGATGAAAATTATTGAGTTGGCAATGTCCTTGGCCTTGAGCTTTCCCTTCTCAACGTCGTAGAGGAATTTTGCGACCGTCATTGCCTCGCTTTTGGTCAGGTCGCAGTCATCCGCCAATTGGCCCGTTGCCTTGTTGGACGGGGCCAGTCCGAAGACCTTCTTCCCCTCGCTCTTCCAAACCTCGAACATCGCGGCGGCGGCGGTCGTTTTTCCCGTTCCGGCGAAGGCTTGGACAAAGCAGATGTCGGCGCCGAAAAGAACCTGGCCAATCGCCGCCCGCTGGTCGTCGCGATAGCTCCACTTGTCCTTTGAGTCCGCCGTTTTGCGTACTTCCAAGGCCTCGACGTGCGTCAGGGCGACCTCCCATGGGATGGCGTGTTTGTTCGACCCGCCAAGGACGCCGAGGGCTTTGTCCAAGGCGATTTCGCGGAGGATGAGGCTCTTCGTGGTGAAGATCGGCTCGTGGTCCGCGTTTTGGCCGCGAACGCTCCTTTGCTCGATGCTGTCCTCGGGCAGCTCGATTCGCAGGAGATCGGGATTCTTGAGGATGGCATTCAAGCGCCCGTCAATCCATGTCGAAAGCGTTTGCCCCTCGGGCGGTCGGATGAACTGGGCCTCCTCCCAAAGGGACTGCCGCAATTCCGGAACTGAAAAGTAGACCTTCATGTCCTGCAAGGCGGCGACGATTTGCTCGTCGGTCCTGGCCGTCCATCCCTTTGCCTTGGCATCCGGGGCGAGCATCCTCTCGCGGCTCATCCCCCTTTGGGCCATCGTCCCCTTCCAATCGTCGATCAGGTCCTGGCGGTCCCAGTCGCCTTTGGTCTCGCGGGTTTTCAGTGTCGAAAGGCCGGCCTTCTCCCCGCTTTGCGCCATAAGGGCTTCGATCTGTCCCCTGCGCTTGGAGAAAAAGACGCGGTCCTTGGCATCGACGCCGGACAGGCGAAACGAGGTGATCCGCTTTTGCTCGTCGGGCACGACCTCGATGCCCTCGCGTTCGGCGAGCTTCAAGGCCAATCTGGCCCGAGACTCGGCGCCCAGTGCCTTGATGTTCCTTTTGATGCGGTCGGAGAAGAGGGCTCGCGTCTTCTCGTCCTGGCAAAGGACCGGGGACATGACAAGGCAATGAAAGTGTCCGTCGGGATCGGGAGCGTTGTCTCCGACGGGCCTTGCGCCCAAGTGCTCGAACATCAGGATGGCGAGCCCCTTGGTCTTTTCCGCGACGACAACCTTTCCGCCTTCCGCCTCGGGCTTGTTGATGACAATGCGGGTTTGGGCAAACTCCCTCTCGACGCTTTCAAGGGTCTCCTCGACCGCTTCACGGTAGATGGCCAGGAGCCTTTTCCGGTCCGCCGGGGATGAGGCGGCCAACAGAAGCGAGAAGTCCTTCGGCGGGGTGAAGGTAAGGTCGACGCCTGGGCGATGAACGGACTTTTTCCGCGGCTTGGCTACTTCCTCGTCATCGCCTTTGGCGCCATTGCCCTTCTTGGATGACGCGCTATTCTTGTCCCGCCCGGCGATTTCCGCGGAGAGTTTCCTCGCCCTTCGTTCAAGCCGCAACCGTTTTGGTCCTGTTAAGTTTTCATCGGCGAGCAGTTGTTTGACTTTGAAAAGTTGCCATCCAGTCTGGTCGGCGCTTTTGGTTAGCGGCTTTCCGGTGTTCGGGTCGAAACCGAAATAGAGGGCGGCGAAATCCTCAATCTTCGCGTGCGCCGGAAGCCCGAGCCGGTCGGCGTATTTCCCTACCCACTTTCCGGCCGGATCCCGCTCCCGTTCGTCACCGTTCTCACCCCGTCCGCTGTAATAGCTGAAAGTCTCCTTCAGACCTTCCGAGACGTAATACTCGAACGAGTGGAGGGTGGATATGGACAGCATTTCCTACCGTCCATTTCCGAGATTCCTGGAAATTTTCTCCGATGCCGAGGCGATTTGGGCCAGGGGCGGTCCGAGCTTTTCAATGTCGTTTGCGGTGGCAAGGCCGGAGAGTTTGCCGTCAAGTTCTTTGGCGGACTTCTGCAATTCCTTGATCGCGTGGTACGAGCCTTGAACGAATTTTTGAGTGTTGGTGCTGCGGCTGGCAGCGTCGATAAGGAGCTTTTCAACGGCTTCGACACGCGAGGCGATCTCTTCCGCGCGGATGCGTGCGACTCGTATGTTTTCGTCGGATTCGTCCTTCTGGAAGATGCGGCGACGGGCGAGTTCGGCCTTGTCGACACCCAGCGAAGCGGCTTCGGCATCAAACCGCGCATCCTCCTCCACTGTCAGACGGACCTGAATCGTCACGACTCTCGGGCCATGGCTTCTCGGTCGCCCGCGTCTTTTTGCGCTCTCCAAGGCGGTCTCCACTTGTTGTTTTTCTTATCGGTTCAGTCAAGCCTCTCGCCGGAAAGTGCTGGAGTCAAGGCCGTCCGTCCGAAATGAATTATGAAAAGTAAATGTTTTCGCCAGCAAACCCGCATGGGATAAGGGTTTGCCTTCATTTGACTGGCATTTTTATTATTTGTAATTCAAGGGGCGTCAGACCCTTGTCCTGCCTGCGTTTCGGAGGCGTTGTTGATGGTTTTGACTTTGCCCGCAGGGCAGTTTACTGCGATGGTGTGTAACGAAATCCTGCCTTTGGTTTTTCCCTTGCTTTTTGGGGGTGGTTTTTTTATATGCTGTTCGGCGTGTTAACGCCGCCGCTTTGCCCCCGAGGGAGTGTCCCGAGGGGCGGTTTTCAAGGTGCTGCAGGTGCCTGATGGGGTGGTTCGCTGGCGCTATTGAGCTCTGTTCCCATCGAAGTGGCGGGTCATATCGCGTGGGTGGGTTGTGCCGTGATGGTTTGAGGCATCTAACAAACCCTAACAATCCATAACAGATGCCAACAGGCCGCGACTTTGTCGGATTGGGTCTCACAAAGTAGGACACGGAGTCGCGGGAATCAACATGCTGCTGATCGGGACTCGTCGATGTCCGAAGGTCGTCGGATGCGTGTTCAGTCCCCTGAAAGTCGACCTGGACGGCTCCGCCGCTTCCGCCCGAAGCCTGCATTTTTAATGTGGATCATGCTGATTCGGCTATCTAACAAACGCTAACAAACAACGACAGAGTCGGATTTTTCACGACCCGGCATTACAAATCACGACCATTTGTCAGAAATCCATAACAGCAAGTTGCCTGAGGACCGTCTCGGTGAGATGACATAGGGATCGTTTCAAGAGGAGGTGATCATGTTCGTGATCAGGAGCGGCTTTGACGGACTGGGATTGTCGGTCGCTGTTTCAAAGCTGGTTAACGAGATTGAGGCATTGCGGCAAACGGGTCGCTCATGGCCGTGGATTGCCGACAGGCTTTCGGAGGCGTTGGGGCATCCCGTTTCATCGGGTTCGGCCTGTACGGTTTTTTCAAGGGCGAAGAAAGCCCAAGGCATCGACACGGCAAAAGTCGAGCAAGCCAAGAGGATGCTCGATGAGGGCCTGAAAAACCAGCCGCAAATCAGAATCGAATCGTTGGCAGGGCTACCGCAGCCGGCCTCGCCTTCGGCTCGGCCGAAAAACTCAGAAATTGAGGAAAAAACTGCGGCGGCTAACGCCGCCGGCCGCCCCCATGAGGGGGCGGCACCATCTGGAAAATCCGAGCCGAATAAAGGCGCGACCGGTGAAAAAACAGACTACCTCCCGCTTGGGAACTCCGGGTCGGGATGGGGTGATGAAGTGTTTGGAGCCGATAAATCAAAGTGAAAGGGAGTTCGAAAATGAAAATCTGCTTTGTCTTCGCAAGCCGCAAGGGCGGTGTCGGAAAATCTTTTCTGGCCGTGAGTCTGCTGGATTTCCTAAGGCATGAGAACGGCGTGAAAACCATCGCCATCGACGCCTACTATCGGAACATGGTTCTGGCGAATCGTTACGGGCTCAAGAATGGAAATGGTGATCTGCTTCCGCCTGATCGGCAGGAGATTTGGAGCGGGGTGCCATACCTGACCGCCCCGACGGCTGATCAGGGCAAGGCGATTTTGATGGCTCTTCAGCATGACGCCGATTACGTCATGGTCGACCTGGCCGGAGGTGCCGACAAGGATCTTCGGGGCCTGTTCCCCAATGAGACGGTCATGAGGCGGATTTTCGAGAAATCGGGGTATCGGCTTGTCGTGGTCCTGCCTTTCGACGAGCAGGCTGAGAGCTTCGCGGCGGCCAGGGAGATTGTCGAATTGTTTGGCCCCGACACCCAATACCTTGTGGTCGGCAACCCGAAAAGTGAAAACGCGCGCAAGGATCCGGCGATGATTGCCCGGTACGAGGAAATCAAGAGGTTGCTTCCCGACGACGTGCTGTTTGCCCTCGGGGCCACGATGCACTCCGAAGGCGCGAACTGCTATGCCTCCAATGAAAAGGCAAGCCTCGCGGAGTGCGGCCAAATCGCGGAAGCAACCGATCCCATTGCCGGAATGATCACCTCGGGATGGATTGACGAGTATCGGACGCGGCAGGGTGATATCTGGCGCTCGGTCATCGACGGGGTTGCCAAGAAGCTGGGCCGCTAAGGAGGGTTGATGCCATCAAAGCCCAACGAACTCAGGTCTCATCCGTCGGCATTCGATTCCTGCACGAAAGGATGGCCGGAGTCGCGGCGTGTGAAGTTCATGAAGTGGGCTTTGGATCATGGCTTCGACTTGAAGCATCCCCACGTCTGGCAAGCGGTCGGGGTTTGGGAAGCGACTATGGCTTCGCAACGGGTTGAAGTCTTGGCTAAGGATATGTCGTCGGTGGTGTCGGACTTGAAGTGGATAAAGAGGAAGGGAGCGTTCGTAGCAGCGGCGGCCATCCTGGTAATGATTGCGTTGGCTGGTGCTGTGGGGTATGCGGTTGGGGTAAGCGACGGGCTAACACTCAACAGTCAATCAAAAAAACAAGAACAATAAAGGGGCGAGATGGAAAAATTTACATACGGGGGGTTTGGACAAAGAGTGGCGGCCGTGCTTATCGATGTGCTCGTTTTGATTTTGCCAGTCGCCGCCGGTCATTGGCTTCTGGCGAATTACATTGCCAGCTTGCCTGATCCAAAATCAGCGGCTAATGGTCTTGGAATGTTGATCTTCTGGATTTATTTCGCAGTGATGGAGAGCTCGCCGAGACAGGCAACGTTTGGCAAACAGGCGATGGGTTTGAAGGTTGTTGATATGAATGGTGATCGGATTTCATTCATGAGGGCTTTGGGGCGGGCTGTCGGAAAGCTGCCGTCGGCTTTGATTGTTGGAATTGGTTTTTTAATGAGTCTGTTCACCGAACGCAGGCAATGCCTTCACGACATGATGGCCGGCTGTTTGGTCATTCGTGAGGAAGGCTCCATCGAAAGCCTTCCCGGGGAAACTCAGTCGAACCCTGTACCCATTCCCAAGGGTTCCAGAATAATTGAGGATGACAAGCTTCCAGAGGCTATCGTTAATGCGATTTACGCCCACGTCGCCAAGGAAATTGCGGCAGGGCACATTGACAGTGGGTTGTGGGCCAGGGCGGAGGTTGAGTCGCTTGGCGACACGTCCAAGACTCGTATTGCATACACGAAGCTTCGGGTTCAGGATTATGTGAAAGTCACACTCGCCAAGCGTCAAACCGAGAGAAGGGAGGCCGAGAGAAAGGCCAATGAAGAAAGGCTGAGAGAAGATGACTTGGAGCGCCAAAAACGAGAAGATGACATGGCGCTTTCCGCAGAAACAGAAAGTATTGAGCGTTCGTATGGGCTAATGTTCGGCATAGCGTTCATCACTTCCGTGGTGAATTTTTTAACATTTGGCTTGTTTTCATTCTTCAAGTTTTTTTATATCAGAGCAAAGCTGAACGCTTGCCAATTCCCATCATTGAAAGCCCACTGGATACTTCAGAGAAATATTCAGGTGGTGCAAACAATAGCGGTATGGGGGTATTTGGCATTTGTTGTATCGGCAGGAAAAGGAGCGGAGATATTGGTTGCCATCGTGATGTTCGTGCTGCCGATAGTCATTCAATTTGTGTCATCCGCAGGAAAAGGAGCGTTAAAAAATAAGCTTCCTGCTCCATGGGTATCCGGAGATGATTGAGATCGCGTCCAACGATGCAGCACTACTAAAAAGAACAAGAACAATAAGGGGGGCGTATGTACGCTGATGGCCGCGGTGTGCAAATTGATGACGCTGAAGCGGTTCGCTGGTATAAAAAAGCGGCAGAGCGCGGGAATGCGGCGGCCCAGTATCACCTTGGGGCTCGGTATACCTTGGGACGTGGCGTGCAAAAAGATGAAGTTGAAGCGGACCGATGGATTAGACGCGCGGCGGAGCAAGGGAATGTCGACGCCATTAGATTTCTCATGTTGTCCCAGTAGGGATTATTGGTCCATTATTTGTGCCAGACGGGAGGAGTTTCATGGCTAAAAAGAAAAAGGCGGGGTACCGTCAAGGAAATGGAAAGCTTTCAACACCGCTAGCAGGTCACTCACGGGTAGGAAAGGCGCTCATTCCTCCGATGATGACCTTGCCTGGCGTCTCTTTCCAGTCGTGGGCGAACCAACGGCTCCCTGAGATGCTTTGGGCATGCTTAACGGTGACTGTTCTTCCTCGTGCCGCTGCGTTGTCGGCATTTCGCGAGATCGCTGCCGTCGGCATGAAATATAGGGACGAGAGCGGAGTCGCCAAGGCCAAGGGATGGAGCCTAAATCAGTCAGCACTTCCATCCCAGCCTGTTGAAATCATCGAATGCATTGTAAAAACTGTAATCCGTCATCCTCTTGGGTATGCAGCCCTGAGGCCACTTTTGCTGTTGGAGAGTCTTCCAGGCAAAGACATCTGGCGAGCGATGCTCGCTGCCACTCCTGCCGACGACGATTGGCGGACGCTAGGGGATTCGGTGCTTAAGACTTTCGATCATCAATCACAAGAGGCCACCGACGTTCGGTGGTTGAGCTTGCTATTCAAGATTGGATTGGGGGAGCTGAGGTTCCCAGAGTCGCTTCGAGAAGAGTGGCACGAGTTGGTGGAATATCCGAACAGGGGAGAAATGGCGTCCGTGAGACCATTCATCAGATCCACGGAAATGTCTTTTTCGATGGGGCTTGACGGAGATGAGAAGCAAAGCGAATGGCCGGAAGCTTTCTGGAAGGAGTGCCTCGACCGGACGCAATGTCTCCCTATGCCTCCAATGCCTCCAGCAAAGGTGGATCGCTCGCAACACGACTTCGATGCCTTTGCAACGCAGCTGAAAGATGTGCGAGATGCTTTGATCGATCACTGGGCATGCACTCTTGCTACCAGTGGAGTGGACGCCAAACACGATGCGGTATTCGGCTTTGGCTTATTCGCATTATCCTGCCTGCTGGAAATTCTGGCGGTACCGAACGGGTTTGGAATCACGGGCCGAGTCCTGCTCCGCACGCTGGCGGAATGTCGGATATCGTTCGCTTATTTGGTTCACTGCGGTGACGACGCTATGTGGGAGAAGTTCAGGAAATACGGTTCAGGGCAGGCAAAATTGGCCTTGCTGAAATTTGAGGAGACTGCTGGGGAGAAGCCGCGATTTGTTATGAAGGCCACCCTTGAGGCTCTCGCCAACGAGGATTTCTATCAGGAATACGTTCAGATGGATCTGGGGCATTGGTGCGGGAAGGATTTGCGAAAGTTGGCGGAGGATTCCGGCACAAAGGGCGACTACGACCGTTTCTACGGTTGGCCATCTGGATTTGTGCACGGCCAGTGGGGCGCGTTGCGTGATACCAACTTAACCAATTGCATGAACCCGCTACACAGATTCCATCGGGTTCCGCTTCCGTCACATCGGCTGATGGAGGATTCAGCTCCAGACGCAATGGGATTGGTCAACTCGATGCTCGACGATATCAATTTTGCCTATCCCGGATTCGCTTCCCGACTCACAATGGCGGCACGAGCTGAGGAGATATCAGAATCTTCCGAGGTGCCTAGCGAGAAGCAGTAAGTCCAAATTACCCGTAAAGTCTCGCCTTCATCGACATGGTTCCGACCGTGTCGTTGGCATGGGCGTTCCATTCGCCGGAATATGTGCCTTTTTGATCCAGGATGAGGCCTTGGTCCGTTGCGATATGGGTTGGCATAGGCGGTCCCCCCGGACAGGGCGTGCCGGCGTTCTTTTTGCATCTGCCGACAGGCAGTCGACAGTGAGGGCTCGATGGCGATTAAATTTGAGTGCGGCCTCCCCGAAGAGGAGGTGGGTAATTTGCGGCTTGGGTTCGACGTGGGCCTTCGGATGGATGGCGATCCGTCCGTTCTGCTTAGGTCTGTCGAGGTCCTGGGGCGGATTGTCGACGAGAACCCCGACGACCGCAAAGAGTGGGTCTGGGGGGCGGCGCCCTGCATTTCGGACGATGGCCGGACGGTGGAATTTCGCTTCGATTCGACCAGGCATTTCTTGATCGACCGGATTGTCTCCGACCTGCTTGCCCTCTCCGAACTCGAGGCGGGTTTCCGGGCACTGCTTCATGCCACCGATATGAATCCGTTTTTGGACCAGACGAACTGGATGTTCGTCCTTGTCAGTGACGGCGGTGTCCGCGATGTCGACTCGTGCGCCGGGTTCACGTTTGACGAGGCTCTTGTCGTGTTCGATCTCGGCGAACGGGTTACGCTGGAGCTTTTTGCCAAGGGTGTGTCGGCGATAGTGAAACGAATTGATGACCTCTCTTGGTACGGGGGCGTACCGATCGAGGGAGAGAGTTTTCTTCTTTCGGTTGTTGGCGGTTCGTTGGCGGCCGCATTGAAAGAGTCGTGGCCGGGCCTTCCTCCCATTGAGGAGGGGGACGCGGTATCCATTGCGTTGGCGGATCTTGACCTGCGTTTCCCGGTGGTGGCCGAAACGCTTCGGCATACCCATGGGACGGCTGTCGAGGGTCTTTTATTCATGGAGTCGGCCTGTGCTGAGTTGGTGATGCTGGCAGGAACGAAGAAAACCTCAGGCGTTGTGTCGATGGCCGGCGGAGGAGGGTTGTCGATTTGAGTTGCCACTTGCATAACTTGTTGTCGCAAGCGTTGGGGGGGGCGTGGCGGTTTTTGCTGGGTTTCTCAATGGTCCGCCCGCCATGCGGGCGGCAAGCGGCGGCAAGGCCCGCCGTGCCCGGTGACGGTTTAAGGGTGAGGGAACCTCACCCTGATTTTTCGATGGTGGGCGGAGGCGGTGAGCCTACCGTAAGGTAGGGGAAACGACTTCCGCTTCGTCTTCTTAAAGGCCTTAAAAGGCCTTAAGAAGCCTTAAAAGACCTTAGGCACCCGCAAACCGTTGCCAGTACAGGGTTTGCGAGGCGTCAAGGTGCGCTCTACTACGGGCTTTGGTGCGCTCTACTACGGGCTTTGGTGCGCTCTGCTACGGGCTTTGGCGCGTTCTACTACGGGCTTTGGTGCGTTCCGCTACGGGTCTGATTGTGGGGTTTCGACGGCATTGGCCACGAGTGTTGCTCGCGAGCGCTTGACCGTCACCACGGGTGGTGTCACAACGGCGGGGTCGGCGTTTTGAGCGGCAACCTTGGCTGCCGCTTTGGATGACAAGAGATTTGTCGATTCCCTTCCAAATACGGGGCTGTCTCGCTGTCCTTGTGAAAACCTCTCGCCGGTGTATGGGAGCCGACTGAGGTGCGAGAAATTAAATCGAGTGGCCTCATGTAGATTGGTTTTGTTTAGGCCATCCGGATCCGCTGGCTCTTCGATCTCCCAAAGTTGCGGAGGCTTTGCAGTCGCTTGGGTGGAAGTGGATTGACCGCTTCCTGGAACGACATCAACCCAAATGCTGCCGTCCTTTTTGGCGAATACCGCCATGACAAGGGCAGGGCGGGCTTTGGACACAGGACCAGTTGGGTCGTCGAAGGGATAGAGGCAACTAACAATATCGCCTTTCCTTGGGGCGGGCCACGGTTTTGGTGCCATGCTTAGTCGTCCAACGGCTCCAACTCGGAGTCGTCAGGGGCTAGGGCATTGATTCGTGCGACAAGCTCCAACGACGGCGGAGGAAGATCATAGTGGACATCTTCGTTAAGGCTCGATGCCAACGGAATGGGGTGATTGCTATTTGCGAAATATGGACGTTCTTCATGGCCTCCCACGAATGAGCGAATTGTCCCGATGTTGTCGATACCCGAAAATTCGCCGTCATTGTTCTTTTTCTTCATGCCGTCTCTCCCGTAGTCTCTCAAGTTGATTCCATCACGGAGAAGGACGGTTGTAAAGCACAGCGTTCGTACGGCAACGATTTCCGCGCGCCGGGTCGGTGTTAAATTCTCCGGTGAGACGCACTGCGGGTTTGGAAGTCCAGAGCGTGGATGCCGTCTTTTAAAGGACGAACGCTCTCCGTTTTTTGACGGCGGGCTTCTTGGGTGCTCGGTTAGGAACGATAGCGACCTTCGTTGGTTGGGCCGGGCCGACGACAAATGCCAACTCCGCTTTTTTCGCGATGACGCCGTTGTTTCTGTCGATTTTCGATCCAGGAGCCAATACCGGCGGGATGCAATTTTCAAGCTCGACCAAGGCCCTTCGGAGTTCGCGTCTGAAAGTCTTGGAATCGCAGGTCCTTCCGCTGAGCCGTTGAAGCTCCGCCACTTGAAATGGGACGGCCAGACGATGGCTCGAATAAAAGTCGTGGAGGAAGGACGCGAGCTGGCAGGACAGTCCGGCCTTTCGTTTTAGGTCGATCTTTGCAACGTCGTATTCATGCAGGAGCGACATGGCGGGATGGAGGGCTATGCGAAATGCCTTGGTCCGGTGATCCTGCCCCCCGGTGATGAGCATGCGAACGTCGGTCCACGACCCCGAGGCCGTCTTCATGAATGTGATGGTCCCCTCCCAAAGCCTCTTCAGTGACGCGGCAAGCGATTCGTAGTTGGCCTTCCCGTCGGTCTTTCCCATGGATAGAAGAAGTGCGTATCCGGGGATTTCCAACGTTCCGCCTGCGGGGATGTTCCGCTCTCGCATGATGGACGCTATGTGCTGAAAGACGCGTTTGTCATGCTGGTCGAGAAGCGGGCCAGTGTATAGGATTTCGTAGTTGGGCATGGAGGCGACCAGCGCACCTTCGATCCACGACCGCCCTCTTGCCATTGGTAGGGAACTGGGGATGTGCTTCCCTCCTGCGGAGAACAGGGAACTGCGATTGAACGCGTTCGGGGTGCCGTGAGGCCCCTTTGGCCATTCCTTTGTCTCGACTGCCGCTGCCACCGAAGTCGCCTTGTCCGGCTTGGATGACGGCTGGTGGCGTTCGGTGTCCCATTCATCGGCATCGTCCTCGGAGAAAAACGCGATAGCCGAGACTTCATTCCTTTCCATGGATAGCCTTCTTCTCAGCCCTTGCTTCCTTGAGGACTTTTTTTGTCCACGTTGAAACCAGGCGGCGGATGATTTCGGCCTGATAGACGTTTTCAATCTCGCAGGCTTCGAGGAACGACTCTTTAATGGATGTTGGAAAGCGGATGTGGACGTATTCGTCCAAGGGCTTCTTGGTTTTTGACATTTGCTCGGACTCAATAAAATCTGAATCCTTATGTCATCTCAAATCAGGAATGAAATGTCAACCAAGGCGATGGCTGGCTCAATTATCCGGCGATCTTGATGGGTTGGCCTTGGACCGTTGCTCTTCGCGAAGAGCGTCTCTACTTCGCTGTGCCTGTTGATTGGCGAAGCGAAATTGGGCGCCGTGGACTACGGGGTTTGGTGCGTTCCACTACGGGCATTCCGTCCGCCGATGGTGAATTCGCTCGGTACGGGGTTGTGTCCATATCGCGTAAATTCAGTTGAGACGGGTCGCAACCCATGGGCCGCAAGGGCTTGGCGGCGATAGTTGATTTGCGAACGTTATTCGGATGGGCGCGGATCGGGGGAGCCTGCCGGGAAATGGTGGATCGCCCGCACTGTTAGGCAAAAACCCGTGGAAAGCCTTGCCGCGCGATCGTTTCATGCTGTTTTGCCATCGGCAAATGGCGCCGTGGACTACGGGCTTTGGTGCGCTCCACTACGGGCTTTGCCATTGATCATGGGCTGGCCGATATTGTCAGATGCGGTAGGGAAATGGTTTTCATGCTGACCATGAGGCAATCGCGAGTTAAAGCGTCGACCATCTCTTTGGCAATGATTCCTGCGAATGCCTGATCCGGCAAGCGTGAGTCCCGCAGGACTTCGCTTCACTGGCTCATCCAGTGAGCTTGTTAGCGGAGAAACTTCATACGGCTCGATGGAACGCGAAAAGACTGACCCGTCTGACGTGGGCATATAATCAACGGGCTATGCGTCAAGGGAGAATAGGCGCGGCGTGGGGCACTCGAAGCGGACTTTCAGTTAGGGAGGTTCAAGTCGGTGTTCAGAGTTCCAAGCGACTACACAAAAAAAGAAAGACGTCGATGAACGATTTTGCGATTCTGCTCAACCAGCCTTGGTATGTGTTGGTGGTCGGTTCCCTTCTCACGGTGATCTCAGCCGGGTTCCTTGGCCGTTTTGTTTGGCCGGCATGGAGACTCGGGCGGGAGTTGGGCAAGTCGGTCAAGGCCTTGGCTTCGATAAAGAAGCGCGTCGACGGCAACGTGGTCGAGTTGGACGACATCGCGCGGGAGGCGATGTTGATGCCGATGCTCTCCCATCTTTGGGGGGAGTATGCGGCGACCCTGCACGCGGAAAGAAAGATTGACGACGCAGGGCAAAGCAGAATCGTGCGCTGGCGCGCGACCTCAATGGCCGCCACTTTTTTCACGGAGCAAGCCATCGTTGGGACGCCGCTCAAAACGGAGTTCTACAAACATCTACCGGGAATACTGACTGGCCTCGGCATCATCGGTACCTTTCTTGGGTTGATACTTGGTCTGCGTAACTTTGACGTTTCAAATCCGTCGCAGGCACAAATTCAGTTGCAATCTCTCTTCGACTCTGTCGGTCATGCGTTTTATGTGTCGGCTGGAGCGATCAGCCTCGCCATGCTTTTCACATGGATAGAGAAATCAATCGTCACTGCACGCTATCGCCAAGTTGAGGAGTTGCGGCAATTGGTGGACGGCATGTTCGATGCGGGGGCCGGTGAGGAGTATCTGGAACGGCTTGTCAAATCTTCCGAGACCCAAGCCACTCAGGCTTCGCAGATAAAGGACGCATTGGTCGCGGACATGAGGGAGATTTTGACCACCCTGACGTCGCGGCAGGTCGAAACGCAGACGCGCCTGTTCAACGAGCAGATGGAGGCGCAGGCGCGTCAGACCGGGCAGATATCGCAGGAGATAGGCAAAGCGATAGCCGACAACCTCGGCGGGCCGATGCAGGACATTGCCGCGGCGGTGAAGAGCGTCGGAGCGAGCCAAGGCGACGCGGTCAATAAAATGCTTACTGACGTGCTCGCCAGCTTCGCCGCGCGCATGGAGGACATGTTCGGCGGGCAGATGAGGGGTATGACCGATCTTCTCAAAGAGACGTCTGAGGCCATGCGCTCTACCGCCGCAAAATTCGGTGAGCTTGCGATCAACATGGACTCGGCGGGCAAGGGCGCGGTAGAGGCGATGGCCGAGCGTCTGAACCATGCGATCACTTCGATGGAGGCTCGCCAGCAAATCATGAACAAACAGATGGGCGAATTCGTCGAGCAGATACACACGATGGTCTCGGAATCCCAGACCGAATCAGGGCGTAAATTGCAGGAGACGCTCGCCGCCGTCGGCGAGCAGGTTGCCGGCGTGGTGGAAGAACTGCGCCGCCAAGCGGAGCAGGCAGCGGAGAACCAGGGCAGCCGGCAGCAGCGTTTCGAGAAAAGTACCGGCGAGGTCATTGGCTCGCTGTCAGCGCAGATGGAGGCGTTGCTCTCGCAGTCCGTCGAGACGAACCGCTCCTTGCAGGACACGGTCGCCAAACTCTCGGCGGCCACGAGCAAGGCAATCACCGACATGAACGCAGGGGCGGAGACGCTCTATGTCGCGGCGTCCGATTTCGCCAAGGCTGGTCAGGGCGTGACTGACACGATGCGAGCCTCGTCCGATGCAGTGGGGCTCATCAGGGACGCGTCGGGCACTCTCGCCTCCGCGACCGGGGCGACGAAGGACGTTCTCGCAGACTACGCTCGCACGCGAGACGCTTTCGTCACGATGGTGGGCGAGCTCAAGATCGTTATGGAGAACGCCAAGCGCGAGGCCTCGATGACGTCGGAAATAATCTCCAAGATGGAAGCTGCGGCAGCGCAACTTGGGACGGCTCAGCGCCAATCTGAGGATTACCTAAAAGGCGTGAATGAAGTGCTGGTTAAGGTTCACGACTCGTTCTCCGAGAATGTGCACCGCACGCTGCGCGAGGGTAACAGGCAGTTCCAGCAGGAACTGCGGGACGCGGTGAATTTGGTCTCCGGCGCGATAAAGGATCTCGGGGACACACTCGACGATCTGCCGACCAAGAGGTAAAGGGCGATGTTCGGCATGAAGGCTCCGCCGCCGAGGCTAGCGCAGGACGAGGCGGAAAAGCCGTTTTGGATTTCCTTCTCCGATCTGATGACGGCATTGATGGTCCTGTTTCTTGTGGCGATGTCCGTAGCCTTGATGGCAGTGACGCAGAAGGTAATATCCGGGCCAGAGGAGCACAGGAAGAAAATCGACGCTTGCATGGGAGAGATCGCCTCCATGACAAAGGCCAAGTTCCCCGGCGTCGACGTGAGGGGATACTCCGTCCGGTTCGGGACGCTCGCCCTTTTTAAGAGGGACGAGCACAAGCTTGACGAGTTGGCGAAGGAGACGTTGAGCTCATACGTCCCCAAGGTACTGGCCCTCGCAAGGTCGCCAAGATGCGAGCCGGTATTCAAGCGCGTGATAGTCGAAGGTTTCGCGAGCCAGAGCGGCACCTACATTCACAATCTGAACCTCAGCCTGCAACGAGCCGAGCGGGTGCTGTGCGTCCTGCTAGATCCATCGGCAAAGAATCCGCTTGTGGACGAAGACCGCAGATTCGTGCGCAACCTGTTTCTCGTGGGCGGCTCATCCTTCAACGACCTCAAACCGAGCGACGCGGAGAGCCAGAGGATTGAGTTGAAATTGGAGTTCCTCGGCTATGAGGAGAAGAAGGATCCGATTCGCGACGCCCCGCTGGATCCGACGCTCTCATGTCCGATTGACCAAGCGAACGGTTCGGCGTCGGTCCGCGCGTCGGCGGTTAGATGAAGGACCTCGACTCCCTGCGCTCAATGCTCGTTGCGTCTTTCGCGCCAGGGCCGCGCGCGCCAGAGGCTTGGACGGACGAGGTGGAGACGGCGCGCATGTCCGCAGCGATTCGAGGGCGGCACGACTCGCCGGCCGTGGAGGCGGACAAGAAGACCGTGGCGATGGCGGTGGCGGAGTTCAGGAGAACCGGGAAGCCTGACGGATACCGCAGCCTCAAGTACGTCTGCCTCGGCGCGGAATCGCTAGACGAGCGCGGACGCTGCCTCGTCGCCGATAAGCCCATCAGGGAAAGGCTGTTCGCGCTGTTGGATGAGGAGACCGAGCTCCGTCGGCGCTTGAAGTGCTTCCAGTCCCTTATGCTCGCCCATTGGAGCTTCCCCCTTTCGTCGGCCAGTGATGAGGGGAGGGAAGGATGGCTGGCCGCGAGGGCGTGGCTTGCGGCCAGCAGACTCGCTTTGGAAAGAACCAAGGGAACAAAACCGCATTGGTTTCAAGTTTTGACCGAGCACAAGAACCTTCTTGCGGACGAGCCCTGCGACAGATACGGCAAGGCACTTCTCGCGGGAAGCAACGAGGAGCTCCGGCAGGCGATGGAGGGGTTGGCGGTTCCGTCCGACTCGTGGGTGGTGGAAGAGGCCGTCGTGGCTCAGATGAAGGCCGCCGCGGCTCTCGGTCACGCCGAGTTCAAAGGCGTGCTGACGGATCTGATTCTCATCGCCATGGGGAAAAAAGGCATCGTCTTCTCTAAGGGGCTGCAAACGCGTTGCGTCGCCATGCTCGTCTCGCGCTACGCCCGCTGCCCGGATCGGCCCGAGCACCCGGCCCTGCGGGACGCGGCCGTCGGCGTGATAGGCAACCCTTGGCTTCGACGCGCCGAGTGGGACGCGAGGGTCATCGACCGGAGGGGCGAACCTGACGGGGAGGCACGGGAAATGGTCAATGGCTGGCTCAAGGAGCGCCTCATACGGGACTTCTTCGAGCTGCTGAGCGTCGATGGGAGTGGAGACACTCGGCGCGTGGACTATTGGCTTCGCTTCGAGCCTTTCATTGAAGACATGTGGTTCGCGCTAGGGGGAGACGCCCGCTCGCGCAGGGGCGAGAGCCACAACGATTTCAAGGAAAGGGCCAAGGGTCGCCTCATCAATCTGGATGGGACCACTTCTGACAACAATGCGTTCGTCATGCGTATCGGCGAGTATCTGGCCGTGGAATTCGGGGCCAAGGGCAACGCCTTCTTTCTGTTCAGATGGGACAGGCTGCCGCAGAGGCTTCTCGACAAGCTCACATCGGGAAGGGAGAGGGTCGACGTCGATATCTCCGCGCTCAAGTCCGCCTCTTACGTGGAGCGCCTCATCCACATGGACAGCACCGGAAAGCGTCTCACGTGGGAGCAAAAGTTTGATCAGAGCATTTGCCCACTCATAGGACAAAGACCCGAGGAGCCGCCGCGCAGAGTAGGTGCGGGACCGGGAACTCGCGCGGCTCCGGCTCAGCAGCGGCAGCCGGCTCGGGCAGCCAACGCGGTGGGAGGAGAGGCGCTCTCGACGATGCTCGCCCGCATCAAGGGACTCGGCATTGAAGTGGTGGACCATCGCGATCGGCAGGGAGCCTTGTGGGTCATCGCCGACGACCGCAACAAGATGCTGTCCGAGTGGCTCACGGCTCACCAGTTCCGCTACAAGAGCCCCAAGGGCTGGTGGAAGGAGTAGAGAATGATTTGGTCCCCGTTCGGAACGAAGGGTCCTGCGGACAAAATCGCCGCTGACATCTCGACGGCATGGTCTGGGGACGGAGTCTCCTTCCGAGCAGACCCGCCCGCTGGCGACTGGCTCGAAACACCCGAGCGGTTCGAGGAGAAATCCGAGCTTGCGAGGTTTCTCGCCCAACTTGCGGAAGAGGGATACGCAATCCGCGACGGTGCCGCACTGGTGCTCACATGGGACGACGTCTATCGTGTCCTGTCCTCAAAGGATCACGCTGACGGTTTTCGTCTTTTAGGTCTTCCGCCGCTTGAGAACTGGCGCCTCTCGCTTGAAAGCCGTGGGACGCTGACGGACAATGATTTTTCCATCGTGCTGTCGGGATGGCGAGGCCCCGACGGCGACGCCCCGGCAGGAAACGTGGACACGGTCGGAGGCGTTATCTCCGCGGGTCGCAGGACGGCACTGATGCCGTATGCGGTTTGGAGCACCGTGAAGGCGCTGCGGTCGTTTCACGAGAAGAGAAAATCGGGTGCGAGTGGCGCCGATGAGAACCGCAGGGCGTGGGCCGACATTAGGGCGAAGGCGACGTCGTCGAAGGCGGACCTGTCAGACTTTCTCAACAGGACGGTGGTGCTGACTCCGGAGAAGCTGGACATCAGGTTGCGCAAGGGCGACGGGACCGGCAATCGTCTCGTTGAGGTTATCCCCGGTTTTGCCGGTCAGCCTCGCCGCTGGATTGAAATGTTCGACCGTCTCGACGCGGTGCCTGGGCGTTACGAGATACCGGACGGCGACGGCCTCACCCACGTGCTGATATCTTCTGAGGTGGCGACCGTACTTCGAGAGATAAAGCGCATGCCGGGGCGCCGCGTTGCAGGTGATCGCGCCGAGGCGTTCCTTCGCAATCCGTTCGCTACGCTGGGTCCGGACGCGGAGAAGGTGGTCGACGCCCAGCAATTCGAACAGGCCAGAGAGGATGCTGGCATCCCTTTCTCCCGCTTCACCGCCAGGGTGAGACGCGATGCGTCCGGCTATCCGTTCGACGTGTCGCTGCTCATACAGGAAATCATCGGCGGCGACGTGAGAGGCGAAACCGTACGGTTCGAAGGCGTGAAGGATCTGTCGGTGTTCCTTTCCAAGCTGGATTCCAGGATTGCGGCAAACGCGCAGTGTTGCCACTGGGAGGGCCACGACCTTGAGATTCTGGGCGACACCCCGGATCAGGCAGAGCTGCTCCGGTTAGCCCTCGCGGACATTTCTAGCCGGAAGGGTTTCAAGGCGTCGGATATTTTCGACCTTTCGCTGTATTCCGAGCGTGTGGAGGGTTTCGGCGTCGAGAAGCCGTATTACTCGCCGTTCATAGCGAGGAAGAGCGAGGACGCCGGGTGGTTCCCCGACAACGTCGACTTCGGCTTCTTCCATACTATGGGCGCCGACGGAGAGACGGTCGCCGTAGCGCTGAACGCGGAGACGATTGAGGAATTTCGCGAGGAGGTCCGCAAGGCCAAGGAGGACGGCCGCGCGTCGTTTGACTTCCCCGGCTGCCCCAAGCCAGTCCCTGTTGATCTTGCCTCTGACATGCTGGACACGCTCGCGGACGCGAAAAGGGATGTCGATAAGGGGACGTTCGACCCGGAGAAGGCCAAGGGCAAGTGCAAGGAGCGCAAGGGTCTCGTCGTCAAACCGAACGTCGAGAGACTCGACTACGAGGAGCGCTGCGGGGCTCTCGCGCTGCCGCGCGGCTCGGTCCCGAGGCTGCCGTCGTCGCTGAGACCGGACATCTCGCTCAAAGATCACCAAAACGACGGCGTCGCGTGGCTCCAGCATCTATGGTCGATGTCTCCCGCGGAGTGCCGCGGAGCCGTGCTGGCCGACGACATGGGCTTGGGCAAGACAATCCAGTTGCTCACCTTTATAGCAAGGATATTGGAGGATGAGCCGGGAAGTGCTCCGTTCCTGATCGTGGCGCCCGTGTCTCTGTTGGAGAATTGGAAAGAGGAGATCGGGAAGTTTTTCAACGAAGGTGCTCTCCCTGTGCTGACGCTTTACGGCCCGGCGTTGGCGGGCAAGCGCCTTCCGCGCGACGCGGTGGACGAAGACCTGGCTGGCTCCGGAATCACGCGTCTGCTTACGAGAGGATGGCTGGGCGACTCCAAGGTTGTCCTGACGACCTACGAGACGCTTCGCGACTTGGAGTTCTCACTGGCTGCGCAGAGGTGGTCCGCGATCATTTGCGACGAGGCTCAGAAAATAAAGAACCCAAGCGCGATGGTGACGCGCGCCGCCAAGAAACAGAACGCCCGGTTCAGGATCGCCTGCACCGGGACGCCCGTCGAGAACACTCTCACCGATCTTTGGTGTCTGTTTGACTTCGTCCAACCCGGGTTGCTCGGTGCGCTCAAGGATTTCGGGACGCGCTACCGCAAACCCATCGAGGCGGAGACTGAGGAGGAGAAGGCCAGAGTCGCCGAATTGCGCGAGATTATTGAGCCTCAAATCCTGAGGAGGACGAAGGCTGACGTCGCCAAGGATCTGCCGCGAAAAATCGAGGTCACCGAATGCCGCAGTCTCCCGATATCGGAGCGTCAGCGGGCACACTACGCCGACGCGGTCGGGGCTTTCCACCGCCGGGCTCGCGAAGGCTCCGGGACGGGCATTGAAAGTCATCT
This sequence comes from Candidatus Zixiibacteriota bacterium, assembly GCA_020058315.1. GTDB lineage: Bacteria > Zixibacteria > MSB-5A5 > WJJR01 > WJJR01 > JACRMA01. The sequence goes on along the minus strand of JAGVEK010000002.1, from coordinate 16,536 downwards.
TGGCTTGCTTCAATACCTGCGAAGACTTTGCTCCGATCCTAAGCCACCGGGAAGCATCGGGACAGATCGGCTCACCTTGTCGGAAATCGAGGCACACTCACCGAAGATGGCGTGGCTCCTGAAACAGTTGGAAAGCATAAAAAGCAAGGGCGAGAAGGCGATTGTGTTTTGCGAGTTTCGCGATCTGCAGCGCACACTCCAGCGCGCGATCCTAGAGCGGTTCGGCTTCACGCCTGACGTAATCAACGGGGACACGTCGGCCGCGGCGGAGAACGCGAACAACAGGCAGAAGAGAATCCGCGCGTTCCAGGACAAACCGGGCTTCGGGGTCATCGTTCTTTCGCCCCTTGCCGTGGGCTTCGGTGTGAACATCCAGGCGGCGAACCACGTCGTCCATTTCACCCGCACATGGAATCCCGCCAAGGAGGACCAGGCGACTGACCGTGCCTATCGAATCGGACAGACACGCGACGTGTTTGTGTACTACCCCGTCGTCGTCGCCGACGACTTTACGACGTTCGACGCCAAGCTCGACGTTCTGCTCACATGGAAACGCTCCCTTTCCACCGACATGCTGAACGGTACGGGCGATCTCAAGGCGGGCGACTTCGGCGATCTCGGCGCGCCGGGAGGGCGTAGTGCGTTCGGCGACGAGCATCTCACTGCTGCGGATTTAGAGTCACTGGATCCGGATGCCTTTGAGGCGCTGTGCGCGATCCTTTGGAATAAGCGTGGATACGCGAAGACAATCAAGACCCCGAGGAGCGGAGACGGCGGTGTGGACGTCGTCGCCATTTCCGGTGCCGAGGGAGTGCTCATCCAGTGCAAGAGCTCGACGGTTGACGGACGAGAACTCGGATGGGAGGCGATTCAGAACGTGGTGGCCGGGGCCGCGGACTACGCGGCCAGATTTCCCGGCGTGAGGTTCTCCCTCGCGGCTGTCACTAACCGCAGGTTCAACGGCACGGCCCGGTATCAGGCGAGGATGAACCATGTCGAGCTTCACGACTTGGAAGATCTTTCCGGATGGATCGCAGAGCACCCCATAAGCAGATGGGAAGTGGCGTCATACCTTTTCTCATGAGCGAGCCGGACCAGTTGCTTCTTAATCGCCGTTACCGCCGCCCCTTTCGCCATTCCCATGGCGGGACGGGGGAGGGCTCCGACCAAAGGCCCACCCCTGCCTTCCTGGCCGCATCCTCCGCTTGGGAATAGGCCTCACGGTCGGCCTTCGGCTGCTCCCGCTCATATGCCTTGTAATGCCAAGCAAGGCCGGCATTGACCTGAGCGAGTCCGCAGTCACGGCTGTCGGCGATCACCTTGCCTACGGTCCGGCGATATTTGTCCCGTTTGTCGCCGACGATCTCCACCGTTTTCCCAAATGAGCAATCCGATAGCCCGCTTTTGGAACGCTGTCGGAACGGTTGCTTTCGCTCGGGTGCGTCGATGCCGGCGACACGGATTTTGTGTTGCCTGTTTTCGCTATCGAGGACGGTGAGGGTGTCCCCGTCGGAGACCGCCACGACCCGGCCTGAAAGCGTACCGCAATACGCCGGTTGAATCGTGGCGGCCAGAACCGCGGAAAGCAAAAGCCAGCGGCTCATACCGAGGCCTCCGACACTGGCCGGCATTTCCTGCCCTTCCCCTTGCCGGCGGTCTTGAGGGCCTTCTTTGTCGACAGTGACAAAGCCGCGGCCTCAAAGGCGGTCTCGAGCCCTTCCGCGTATTTAAATCGCATGCCTTCGTATTCGTCCTCATCGGGTCCGCAAAGGTTCTGCAGCATCGGACAGAGCGTTTGAAGAAGTTCGAGGGTCTGCGGATCGGTCGCCAAGGCGGGGTTTTTCTTGATGACCGACGTCACCTCCTTGGCCATGGTGTCGAGGCTTAGGGCCATGTAGTCGTCTCCGGCATGGCACGTTCGGATCATCGCGCCGATGATCCCAGCAAGCGATTCGGCGTCCTTGCGGCGACGCAATTCGAAAATCGCCAAGAATTCCTCCAGATAGAACGGGGTGTTACAAGACTCGAGGAGTCCTTTTTCCTTGCCCTTCGCGATCAAGTTCAGACGGGATTCAACGCATCCGTCGGTGCATTGTTCGTTCACGAAAATTTTCATTTCCGGAAATACCTTTGAGACAATGATCAGCCCCTTGCAAATTTCCTGAATCTGCATCCGACAGGATACGAACCCGAAATCAGCATCGGAGTACCCGTCCTCGATGGTTGGAATTCCCCCCCAATTCCAGTTTCCGTGCTTAGCACCATCGCCGTGTTTCGCAACCGTCGTTGCAATGACCTGGACCGCTGCCCGCAACGCGTCGGCGGTGCCGACCATGTGAATTTCGTAATCGACAAAATTGCTCATTTCATTCTCCTTGGATTAGTTTATTACGGGATGGATCACGGCCGGCAGGTCGTCGCAGGTCCGCATGTTCACGAGGATGGGTGACATCCATCGGAGCTTTCGCACGGAACCCCCCGGGCCGGTGCGGTATGTGTGCCAGTGAGCCCGCCTGATGTGTCCTCGAGGGCGTGCACGCGGGTCGGCCTCGTCCTCTTCGTCGCCGGAGGCTTTGGCGATTGCGGCGGCGGCGTTGAGGGCGGCCCCGATCCGGACGCCGACGTCCCAAACCTTGGGTTGGGCGGCCGGGAAGAACCGCTGACCCTTCTTTGTCCTCACCGGCGTCGGAAGTTTCGGAGGCGTGCCCGATCCGATTTCCGGCTCCTCGCTGCAAAGCCACAACAGCAGTGAGAGCAGCTTTCCGACAAATGGCGTCCAGGCTTTCTCGTCGAAGGGGGACGTGGGGTTGGCGGTGCCCAGAAATTCGGATACAAGCGCGTTTTCCCCGTCAATCCATTTACCTGACTCCTCGATGGTCCCGCCATTGAGCACGACGCTGTGCGACCCGCGTTGGCGGCTGCCGTCGGGCATGGCGACGAACAGGTGGAACTCGATCCAGTCGCCCAGGGTCGGCTCATGGCACAGGCACGCCCCGAATCCGTCCAACGGCATGCCCGAGGGATGCTTGATGTCGGGTGTCTCGATGTAGACGGCCCATTCCGGCAAGCGGGTGAGAATCTCGGAAGGGATGTTTCCCGTCAGCGGTGTTTCGAGCAAGGCCTTGTAAAGCGTCGGATCGAAGCGATAGGCCCCCTGGGTCAGCCGCCATGTTCCGAAAAAGGTCTGTTCGGTTTTCGCCCGATACATGTGTTCGACGAAATCCGTGCCCGTCGGCGAAAAATCTTTGTGCCTGATCGTCTCGTTCTCAATTGCGACAGCCGTCCATCCCCAATCCGGCAGGAAACACCACTCAGGCCACCCTTTCTTTTCGGCGATCATCCGGCGACGAACATCGTCGACCAGTTTCCAAAGGCCAGGATTCGCCGCCGACAATCTGTTGAGGAATTCACGCGGCACGCATGCTTCGGGCTTTGCGTTTGTCGCTGCGGGCTTGCCGCGGATAAAGGACGTGATGTCGCCTTGGTCCGTGACCTCGAAAACGAGTTCTCTTGCGGTTGCTGCGGTTGCATTGCTCATGATTGCGCTCCTTGTGTGTGGTGAAGGAACGCAGTCTCCGGATGGCGGGGGGGCGAGTCGAAACTCGGGTGAAAATGCCGGCGGCTATAGTCGTTTGAGGTAATCTGGCACCTTGTTTTGACAAAAAGAACAAAAGGGGGTAAGCGATGACAGTGTTTGATGACGTCATGGCCAAGGCGGCCGTGGAAGGGCCGTTTTGCGCGGTCAACACACAGCAGGCTGGGATGATGGTTCACCTTTCCGTGTCGGCCCTCAAAAGCCAGCGGCTGACAAGCCGCAGGGAACCTGACGGCAAGGCGAAAATTCCGTTTCAGCGCCGCGGCGGCAAGGTCGTCTATGCCGTGACCGACCTTCTTGAATATGCCAAGAGGCACAACTCAAACGGCCTCTCGGCCGCGGAGCGGACGTTGGCCTTGCTCATGGGGGATGAGTTCTGCAAGAGGATAGGGGAGCCTTGGCCGGCGCACCAGGCACCTCGGGCGGCATTCCAGCCCCCTAGGGCGGCATTCCAGCCCCCTAGTTCAAGCGTGGCAGATGAGGGAGCAACGGAATCCCGACAGGGGGTGTCGGAGGCTCCCGTGATGGCGGAGCCGCCGGGGCTCGCCGCCTTGTTCGGGATGTTCGGCGGCGCATCATCCGCAGCGCCTCGCAAGCGAGGCCCAAAATCAATGAAGGCCGAGAACGCAAGGATCAAGGCGCTGACGGACATGGGCGTAGCCGTCCAAACGAACCGCTGCCTCTTCGCCAGCCTCCAGGACTTTCTTCTAAACGCGGACCCCGACGAGGAGTGGCTCTTCTGCCGACCGGCCGACCGCCGTCCTTACGACTTCATCCAGGCCCTGCTTTGCGGCCCCACTGACGAGCCGTTCGAGTGGATGTCCCTGTCGGGATATTTGGAGAGTCTGGCCCGCTGGTCCGCGAACGAGAAAGAGGCGAGGGAGGCCGCGGAGGAGGCTGAGCAAATTTTTCGGTCGACTGAAAAAGTCCTAAGGAAATTGCAGGCCTGATTTGGCGCTTTTTATGAACGCACCCCTACGACGTTAGCCGCAATGACTTGTAAGTGTGGTCCAAGACAGTGATTCGGTACTTTGTGAGAGGCGGGGTTAGGCAGCGCTACCCCCATCCTCTTGTAGTGTTTTGTCCTATTGTGTTTCGGCGGAATGGTGCTTCGTCAACGTGATGACGCAGTGATTGCCGGTCATGCTTTGGGTATATGATTGTTGCAGACGGCAAGAAGGGCAAACAGCTATTCGGCCACCGATACGAAGGACTTAGTTCACATGCCGCCAAGGGAGTGGTGGATCCTCTCGGCGAAATTTCCGAACCTACATGGTGACGAGGGAACATGGCAGAAACTACCAATATTGCAAAGATGGCCGAGAAACTGTCAAAGGAACTCTTCGCAGAGTTCCTATGGCAAAAGATGGGTCCAACGAATCTGAACTGGCCTTGCGAGAATAAGGAGGTGCACAAGGCGGAAACACATCCCTCGGATGTTGTTTTTTACTATGAAGAGCCGTACTCACAGGCAAGAACCTACGTGAACTGCGACCTCAAAAGCTACGCCAAGGGGTCAATATCCGTTGGTGCCATTCGGGCAGCAATTGAGAGTCTCGCGCGCGGCTTAAGCTGTGCCGAAAAAAGCGATGAATTTAGGGCAAAGTTTCTCCACGACCATGTATCACCAGAAATTTGCGGTCTTCTCTTTGTCTACAACCACGATGGTGAATACGACAAGGACTTTGGTGGCCTGCTTGGACAGGTGAAGAACGAAAAGCTAGATATTCCAAGCAAGTCAAAGATCGTTGTGTTCGGGCCACGGGATATCTTCTGGCTGAACAATGTTCATCATGAGATTGCTTACATGCGAGGTGGTGCCGGCGAGCTTCCCGACCGGGAACACTGCAAATTCTTCTACCCGCATTTAGTCAGAAGGAAGAATGTTCAGCCTGAGCATGCCAAGGCGGGAACCTTGGAAATGCTTACCGCGCCTTGGATTATTCTTTCATACACTGACCCAAAGAAGCAAAACCGCAAGGGCTTCGTTATCTTCTACCGTAAGCGTGGCGAATCGGTTGAAGAGTTTTTATATCTAATTGACCACCTGATGCACTACCAGGTTCTGGTGGGTGACACCGATGTCCATGTCAAGACGCTGGACCCTCATCCAAACGCTGCGGCGTTTTTCGAAAAGGCCAAAGATCAGTATGTGGACGAGTATGAAGGTGGCCCCGAAATTCGTGATCGGCTGAATACCATTAAGTTTGCTCAGATCAACGACGTTCGTACCAAATTTTCCGAGCTTGAACTGGGCATGCAAAATGTCTAAAAACAATCTCCTTTACTGCGCTACCGACAAGGAAATCTATGATGTCCTTATGTCTGCAAAGCAGAGAATTCACGCCGGTGTCGTTCTCGAGCTTGCGAAAGATAGAGGAATATTTCTTTCGCCAAAGGATGGTAGGGAGACACTCGTAAATTATTTGTCCCTGCTTCCGCACGACTACCATGACCTAAATATCATCCTTGACCATCGCGAGCACGCGGGCAGGTCGGAGAAGTTGACGTCAGTTACCCTGAATGCCGCCTTGACGGTTGAGGAAATAAAAGAGGTGGTTAAGGAGTACACCAGCGAATCGCCTGCAGATGAAACGATTACTTCCCACTCAAAGGGAACCGATCAATTTGTAGTTAACGTCAAATACTCGGAAATTGACTACGGCAAGACGAGACTCGTTCAACGTACGCCCAAGGAGGCAGGTATTGAGTTCCATGTTGATGGCGATAAGACGGTTATTCGCATGCCATCGAATGCCAAGGCAAAGGAGGTTGTTTCCAAATTAAAAGGCAAACTGGACGGCAAGAAGAAGACCGATATACCAACCGATTCAATCGAAATTGGCGAGTTCAAGAGCGCCGCATCAAGGACCGAATTCTTCACGTCGCTGATAAGCAAGCTTAAGGGCTTCAAACTGGACAATGTCACCAGCGTGAAGGTGGAGCCCATCAAGAGGGAGCCCGAAGAGGACGAATTGGACCTCGAAGATGATCAGAACAAGGAGCAAGCCAAACAAGAGGCGCTGGCACTTGTAAGGAATGTGGCCTTGAAGGGTGAAACTTTGCTGGCCTCGGAGGAATATCAAAGCCTTGTCAAAAAGGGGTTCTTCATAACTTCAATTATCTGGCGAGCAAAGGAGACGACCATTCCGTATCCGATAGTCGAATTTGAGGCGGCATTCGAGGAGCCGGAGGATGGCAAGGGGTTCAAATACTCGGTTCGTGGAGCATTGAATTTTTCAGAAGGTGAATACACCAAGACTCTCAGGCCCATTGATGCTGAGGCTAAAGAGAAACTCCTGTCCCTCATTGAGCAGACTGCGAACGCTACCATTGCGGAGATTCGTAAGGGCTTGGTACCGGAGATTCCCGAAGCTGACCAACCCGGAGAAATCGATCCATGAAACGTGTCCGTTGGTTGAGCGCCAAATGGCCCGTGTCCATTCGAACTCTCGGAGCGAAAATGAAGACTCAGCTTTTCGCTCCCAATAGCTTTGACGGCTTCGTAATTGACCGCATTCGAGATAATGCTATCGACGCTCGTTTTATTGAGAAGCTGGCCTATCAAGAGACTACGACTGATCCCTTTGGCAACCAGGAAGTGTTTGACAGGGTTGTTTACCGTGACGTCGACTTCACTTTGTTTTCGGAATTCCCAAATATTGAGCTTCGCAATTCCCAAAGAAGTACCAAGGAATTCGTTAGCAAGCTGCTTGAGCTTTGCAACTTCTCCCTGACTGTCACTCCTGTTTCAGTCAACCTGCTTGATTGGGTGCAGGCGTTCCAACAGAGAATTGATCAGAAGATACTTGTTGATTCACTTCAAGTCTCCGGACTCGAGCTTGAAGACGGTGTCAGGGCAAAAATTCTTCTCAGGGGGGAGAGGGATGTAAGAGAGGCATTGCAGCATATTTCAGTGAAGAAGAAATTCGTGTTGGAAATGGTCCAAGTAAAAGTCATGATGGGCTCGCAAATCGTCCCCATTCACCTAACAAGCAGCGGATCGATGAAAGTTTCAGCCAACCACCTGAACGAACTATTGCCCTTATTGCGAAGCAGTTTGCCTGCACCCCTAGCGTAAATGTCAGTCAACTGGATAGCAGCCTACAACCGTCTGTTCATTCTGTTGAACAGGGAAGGTCCAACCTATCACAGTGGTCCAAACTTCCTTCGCATGGCACAGCAGGTGGACCCTGGAATTCCAAGCTACGAACAGCTCATCCCAATATTGAACCAGCAGGGAAAGAGCACCTCCCGTAAATCGTTCTACTGGGAAATCGTCAAGGAGCTTCCCGAGCAGCACAAATACCAGCTTTTCAGACTGTTGATTGATGCGCTTGAACCGTATGCCAAGGATGAGGTTGAAGAAATTCGAGCCGTCGTGTTTGGCGGAGGGCAAGCGGTCCCTGCTGCCGTGGTGCCGGTGGACCTTTGGAACTCCGAAAAGCTGAATAACAGCCTCAAGGACATTGATCATGCGATTGATGCCCAGCAGTTCAATCGTGCTGTCACGCTCGCCTACACGTGCCTCGAAGGCCTGTACAAGACCTATGTGCGGCGGCATGTGCCTCAGAGTATCGGCCTAAGCGACCTTATGCAGCTTTGCAAGGTGGTCAAAGATGACATCACCGAAAAGCTGAGAGCCCGAGGCGAGTTTCCCGAGCAGATAGTAAACTCAATTCCGACGCTGACAAATGCAGTTGCCAACTCCCGCAATGGGTTCAGCGAATCACACTTTGCCGATGACTCTCAGAAATGGCTGGCCGTGTTTGCCAGAGACCTGACGAACTCAATCGGCCGGCTGCTACTACACTTCGTTTGACAAACCGGAGTTCCCAAGCAGGTATGGATCGGATTCGACCGCCCACAAAATGTGAAGGTGGTCGGATGGTCCGGATTCACCCTCATATAATCATTTGACGCCGTTGCGAGGTAGCCCATGGGTAGCCCAGTGACAGCATGCATTGCTGGAAACCCTGTGGTGGCGTGGCTTTTTAAGTCAGTCAAACATACTGCTGCATTACGGGGGTGTGGGCCGCCAGTTCGGCGGCAGAGTTGGCTGGCACCACGGTCAACGTGTCTGCAGCCACTGTTCGGGGGTGAATACTTCCGCCACGCCACTGGCGCGTTCGAGCATTTCCGCGTCCAGGGTAAGCAGCGGCTCATGGCATGCGGCGGCAAGGGCGACATAGACGGCGTCGGCTCCGCGCAGTCGCAATTTGGCGGCAAGACGCATGGATTCGCTGGCCAAAGACGTATCCAGTGGCACGCCTCTGACCCAAATTTTCGCGGCGACAAGTTCGACCACCTTCATGCCCCTGGTCGTGTCCCCCGTGCGGCGGGCGACTGCACCTGCAATTTCCGCCCAGACCAGCAAGGGAACGGTGGCAATCTGCCGCTCTTTGACGAAACGGTGCATGAACGCGAGACTGACTCGATGGTGCGCATCCTTGTCGAGGACGCTGGCGACCCACACCGAGGCATCGACAATCATGCGCCGAGATCCCTGCGTTGCTCGCGTATGGCGGCAACGGCATCTTGCGGTCCCTGCCAATGAGCGGAAATATCCGACGCCAGGCGATTCAATTCCTGAATGAATGCGTCGGCTTCCTGTTCCCGGACCTGGTCTGACGGGGGCACCGTGGTGCCGGCGCCGACTTCTCGACGAAGGAGGTTTGTCAGCCAGTCCTTCATGCTCAACCCTTGCAGGGCCGCAACGGCCTTGGCCCGGCGGAAGAGGTCATCGGGCATTTCAATGGTGGTTTTCATTTTGGGACCTCCGTAAATATGGGATTACGGGGTTTATGGTATTCCCAGGCCCGGAATTATTCAATCTTGAGCCCCGGATTTCAGATCACGGCGGCCGTCAAGGCGGCCGACCTCAGGCTCGGGTCAGGCTTTGAGTTTTGCGGTCAGATGCGGCGCAATGAGTTGCAGCAATTGCGCAAATATCTTGGGGTTGCCGCCGATGATGTTGCCGGTCTTCATGTAGTTGGCTTCGCCCGACAAGTCTCCGACCAGGCCACCGGCTTCGGTGATCAGCAGGGTGCCGGCGGCCATGTCCCAGGGCGACAGGCCGAGTTCCCAGAAGCCGTCCATGCGGCCGCAGGCCACCCAGGCCAGATCCAGTGCGGCGGCGCCAGGGCGGCGCATGCCGGCGGTTTTTTGTGCGACGTCGCGGAAAATGGCGAGGTAGGCGTCGATGTGGTCGAACATGCGATATGGGAAGCCGGTGCCGATCAGGGCCTCGTCCAGTTTGGTCCGCTTGGCGACGCGAATGCGCTTTTCGTTCACGAAGGCGCCGCCGCCCTTGCTGGCGGTGAAGATTTCATTGCGGTTGGGGTCATAGACCACCGCTTGGGTCATCACGCCGCGGTGGGCGAGAGCGATGGAAATAGCATATTGCGGTACGCCGTGGATGAAGTTGGTGGTGCCGTCGAGCGGATCGATGATCCACTGGTATTCGCTGTCCGCGCTGGTGCCGGCCAGTCCGGACTCCTCTGCTAGAATTCCATGGGTCGGATAGGCATCGCGCAGTACTTCGAGGATCGCGGCTTCCGCGGCACGGTCCACCTCCGTTACGTAATCGCTCTGCTGTTTGACGTCAATCCTGAGCTTATCGACGTCCATGCTGGCGCGGTTGATGATCTGGCCGGCGCGACGCGCGGCTTTTACGGCTATGTTCAGCGTGGGATGCATGGATTTTTAAGGCGGGGCAAGCCAGGAGGGCGCATATTGCGCACGAAGTCTGCAATTCTATCGCGGGATACCGTTCCGGCCCAAGGGGGCCGGGACATATCGCTAGGATACCGTCCCGGCCCGGAGGGACCGGGACATAAAATGAACAACATGCCATCGTCCGCCACTGCCGTGCTGGATCGCATCCGCGTGGTGCTTTCCCATCCGAGTCATCCAGGCAACATAGGTGCGGCGGCGCGGGCAATGAAGACCATGGGCCTGTCGCGTCTGGTGCTGGTCAATCCCAAGGCGTTTCCCGATGCGCAGGCCGATGCCATGGCGGCCGGCGCCACTGATGTACTGGTGCAGGCCGAAGTCGTCGGGTCGCTGACGGAGGCACTGAGCGGCACCGTGCTGGCGATGGCCATGACGGCGCGCCGCCGGGAACTGGCCGTGCCGGCCGTTTGGGCCCGCGACGGAGCGACGGAACTGGTCGCGATGGTGGCCACCGGTGACGTGGCACTGGTGTTCGGCAACGAGACCTCGGGCCTGTCCAACGACGAACTGGCGATGTGCCGGCGTTGGGCGATGATTCCTGTGAATGCGGAGTTCAGTTCGCTCAACCTTGCGGCGGCGGTGCAGGTGATGTGCTACGAACTGCGTCTGGCGGCGCTCGATCCCGGGCGCCCGCCGGCGATTTCGGGTGCGGGTGAACTCGCGACCCACGACGAGGTGGAGGGCCTGATCGCGCATATCGAACGTGCGGCGCTGTCCAGCGAATTCCTCGATCCGGCCAGTCCGAAACGCCTGATTTCGCGGCTGCGGCGCATGTTCTCGCGTGCCGTGCCGGAAAAGAAAGAGGTCGATATTCTCCGCGGACTGTTTGCGGCACTGGAAAAAGCCGCGTCAGCCCCGAAATGCAAATAAAACTTGACCCCGGTGCTGGGGATTTCTACCATTTCAAAAAACGCAGTTTCAGCGCAGGCTAACGCCGGAATCATCGGCGTTAAGCGAAGCGGCCGTAGCTGAAGTGCCAATAGAGTGATCCATGGTCTCCCGTCTGCGTGAAGATATTTCCTGCGTTTTTGAACGCGATCCCGCCGCCCGTTCCACGTGGGAGGTGCTGACCTGCTATCCGGGCTTCCACGCCCTGACGTTGCACCGCGTTTCCCATTGGCTTTGGAGTGCTCGTTTGCGCTGGCTGGCGCGCTTTCTTTCGCATTTCACGCGCTGGATCACCGGCATCGAAATTCATCCGGGTGCGACCATCGGTCGCCGGGTGTTCATCGACCACGGCATGGGTGTGGTTATCGGGGAGACAGCGGTGATCGAGGACGAATGCACGCTCTATCATGGCGTCACGCTCGGCGGTACCTCGTGGAACAAGGGCAAGCGGCATCCCACCTTGCAGCGCGGCGTGGTGATCGGCGCCGGCGCCAAGGTGCTGGGGCCGATTACCCTGGGTCAAGGTGCCAAGGTCGGCTCGAATGCCGTGGTAGTGCGCGATGTGCCCCCGGGAGCCACGGCGGTCGGCATTCCGGCGCGCATCATTGACGACCGAAGTGAGATCGATCGCGAAGTGAAGGCTGGTCAGATGGGCTTCTCCGCCTATGCAGTGACGCGGACGGAGGACGATCCGCTGGCGCAGGCGATTCATGGATTGCTCGATCACGCGGTGGAAACCGATCGGCGCATCGAGGCCCTGCTGAAAACCATGGCTAACTCAGGGGTATCGCTCGAAGACGATGTGGCCACGGCCGACAAGTTTGATCCGAAACATTTGTCGAAGATAGTTGACTAAAACAATCGGGATACAATATAGTTGATTGAAACGCTCAGGTATTGTTCTTGAAGCGTTTCCAACCGTAACCACCCGACGGAGATTTCTCATGAGACTGACGACCAAAGGACGTTTTGCCGTAACCGCGATGATCGATCTTGCCTTGCGCCAACATACCGGTCCGGTAACCCTGGCCGGCATCAGCGAACGGCAGAAGATTTCCCTTTCCTATCTCGAGCAGCTGTTCGGCAAGCTGCGGCGGCGCCAGTTGGTGTCCAGCGTGCGCGGGCCCGGTGGCGGCTATTGCCTGGCCAAGCCTCTGGAAGGGGTGTCCGTGGCTGACATCATCCATGCCGTGGATGAGTCCCTCGACGCGACGAACTGCGGCGGCAAGGGCAATTGCGCGGAGGACATGCGTCCCTGCATGACCCACGAGTTGTGGACCAGCCTCAACGAAAAGATGTTCGACTATCTGAGTTCGGTCAGTCTGGCTGAACTGGTGGCCCAGCAACGCGAGAGGACCGGCGCGGCCGCCGTCATGAACGACGAACGCCCGTTGCGCCGCGTTCGTCGTCCGGCCGAAGAACTCGTCGCTGCCTGACGACACCTGGGTACTGCCATGTTCGCTCCCGTCTATTTCGATCACAACGCCACCTCGCCGCTGGATCCGCGCGTGCTGGAAGGCATGCTGCCCTACTTGCGCGAGCAGTACGGCAATGCCTCCAGTCGCCACGAATACGGTCGCGCGGCGCGGCGTGCGATCGACGAGGCGCGGCAGCGGGTGGCCTATGCCGTAGGTGCCCATCCGACTGAAGTGGTATTTACCAGCGGCGGTTCGGAGGCGAACAATCTATTCATCAGGGGCGCGGCGGCCTGTCTTGCGCAGGGCACGGTGGCGATTTCCGCGATTGAACATCCCTGCGTGCGCGAGCCGGCGAAAACTTTGCAGCGCGCCGGCTGGAAGCTACGCGAGATTGCCGTGGATGAAAATTGCCGTGTCGCCAGCGCCGACTTTCAGGCAGCGCTGGAACAAAGGCCGGCACTGGTTTCCGTCATGTTGGCCAACAACGAAACCGGCGTGGTGCAGGACATCGCCGCGCTCGCGGCCCAGGTCAAACCGACCCGGGCGTGGTTCCACACCGATGCAGTGCAGGCTTTCGGCCGCCGTCCGCTGGATTTCCGGACGCTCAGCGGTGCCGGCATACATGCCCTGACGCTCTCCGCGCACAAGCTGGGCGGGCCGAAGGGTGCCGGAGCGCTGGTGGTCGACAAGCGCGTCGAATTGCAGCCGCTGATCGCCGGGGGCGGTCACGAACGCGGCCTGCGTTCGGGTACCGAGAACGTCGCGGCGATTGTCGGTTTTGGCCTCGCCGCGGAACTGGCAGTGGCCGGACTCGACGCCCGCGCCATGCAACTCGCGGTAATGCGTGCGCAACTCGAAGCCGGACTGGTGGCGCAGGGTGCGACGATCTTCGGTGCTGCCGCAGAGCGCTTGCCCAACACCAGCTACTTCGCCTGTCCCGGCATCGATGGCGAGACGCTGGTGAGCAGGCTCGATCGCGCCGGCTTTGCCGTGGCGGCCGGAGCGGCCTGTTCCAGCGCCAATCCGGAGCCCTCGCATGTGCTGCTGGCGATGGGGGTCGCATCCTCGCTGGCTCGCGGTGCGGTGCGGGTGAGTCTGGGTATGGACAATACGGCGGCGCAGGTACGTGATTTTCTGGCCGCACTGGATACTACAATCTTGCAACTCAAGGGATTAACGAGCTTGGCGTCCCTCACAAGCTGAACTGGAGAAATAGGTAATGACAGCAGGTATGAAACTGCCGGTGTATCTCGACTACTCGGCAACAACGCCGGTGGATCCTCGCGTAGCGGCGAAGATGATTCCCTGGCTGACCGAGCATTTCGGCAACCCGGCCTCGCGTTCCCATTCCTATGGCTGGGAGGCGGAAAAAGCCGTCGAAGAAGCGCGCGAAGAAGTCGCCGCGCTGGTTGGTGCAGATGCCAAGGAAATCATCTGGACCTCGGGCGCCACGGAATCCAACAACCTGGCGATCAAGGGTGCCGCGCATTTTTACGCCGGGACCAAGGGCAAGCACATCATTACCGTGAGCACCGAGCACAAGGCGGTGCTGGACACCGTCAAGGAACTCGAACGCCAGGGCTTCGAGGCGACCTATCTGGTGCCGCAGGAAAACGGCCTGATCACCGTCGAGCAGTTCAAGGCGGCCTTGCGTCCGGACACCGTGGTCGCGTCGGTGATGGCGGTGAACAACGAGATCGGCGTGATCCATCCGCTGGCCGAAATCGGCGAGATCTGCCGCGAAAAGGGCGTGATGTTTCACGTCGATGCGGCGCAGGCCACCGGCAAGATGCCGATCGATCTGGGCAAACTGAAGGTCGACCTGATGTCCTTCTGCGCGCACAAGACTTACGGCCCCAAGGGCATCGGCGCGCTCTACGTGAGGCGCAAGCCGCGCGTCCGGCTGGAAGCGCAGATGCATGGCGGCGGCCACGAACGCGGCATGCGCTCGGGTACCCTGGCGACGCACCAGATCATCGGCATGGGCGAATGTTTCCGTCTGGCGCGCCTGGAAATGGCCACCGAGAACGAGCGCATCCGCATGCTGCGCGACAAGTTGCTCAAGGGCCTCATGGACATCGAGGAAACCTACGTCAATGGCGACATCGAGCAGCGCGTGCCGCACAATCTCAATGTCAGCTTCAATTTCGTCGAAGGCGAGTCGCTGATCATGGCGATCAAGGACATCGCCGTATCGAGCGGTTCTGCCTGCACCTCGGCCAGCCTGGAGCCTTCCTACGTGCTGCGTTCGCTGGGTCGTTCCGACGAACTGGCGCACAGTTCGATCCGCTTCACCCTCGGCCGTTTCACGACGGAAGAGGAAATCGATTTCACGATCAAGCTGCTGCACGACAAACTGGGCAAGTTGCGCGAGTTGTCGCCGCTGTGGGAAATGTACAAGGAAGGCGTCGATTTAAGCACCGTGCAGTGGGCCGCACACTGAAGTCAGACAAGGCAATACTGGAGAAACATCATGGCATACAGCGAAAAAGTACTGGATCACTACGAAAACCCGCGCAACGTGGGTTCCTTTGGCAAGGATGACGAAGGCATCGCCACCGGCATGGTCGGCGCGCCGGCCTGCGGCGACGTCATGAAGCTGCAGATCAAGGTCAGCAAGGACGGCATCATCGAGGATGCCAAGTTCAAGACCTACGGCTGCGGTTCGGCGATCGCCTCGTCGTCGCTGGTGACCGAATGGGTCAAGGGCAAGACGCTGGATCAGGCTCTCGACATCAAGAACACCCAGATCGCGGAAGAACTTGCGCTGCCGCCGGTGAAAATCCACTGCTCGATCCTCGCCGAGGATGCGATCAAGGCCGCCGTGGCCGACTACAGAAAGAAACAGGGAGCTTGAACATGAGTGCCTGCACCACCACGACTGATGCCGCCGCCGCGCCCCAAGTCCCGCCGGAGAATTGGCAGGGCAGCGAAAGCGCGAGCCCGGTGACCCTCAGCGAGCGCGCCGCCGACCACATCGCCAAGTACATCGCCAAGCGCGGCAAGGGCATCGGCATTCGTCTCGGCGTGCGCACCTCGGGGTGCTCGGGCATGGCCTACAAGCTGGAATTCGCCGATGCGCCCAACGCCGAGGACATCGAGTTCATCAGCCACGGCGTCAAGGTGCTGGTCGATCCCAAGAGCCTGCCCTATCTGGCCGGCACCGAGCTCGACTATGCGCGCGAGGGCCTCAACGAGGGCTTCAAGTTCAACAATCCGAACGTCAAGGATGCCTGCGGCTGCGGCGAGTCGTTCAATACCTGATGCTCGCCCGATGACCACGTTTGACCTGAATTTCGCAGCAGATCATTTCACGCTGTTTGGCTTGCCGCGTGCGCAGTCGCTCGATCTGGAAAGTCTCGAGCAAAGCTTTCGCGCGGTTCAGGCCCAGGTGCATCCGGACAAGCACGCCCATGCAGGGGCTGCCGACCGGCGTCTGGCCATGCAGTGGGCGACACGGGTCAATGAGGCCTTCCAGACGCTCAAGTCGCCCGGCAAGCGCGCGCGCTATCTGCTGGGTTTGCTCGGACACGATCCGCAGATCGAAAGCAACACGGCGATGCCCATGGAATTCCTCGTGAGCCAGATGGAATTGCGCGAAGCGGTGATGGAGGCCCGTACCGCTGCCAATGAAGAGGCTCTGGACGCGGTCCGTGTCCGTTTGCTGAACGAGATCAAGGTCGACTATCAGCGTCTTGCGGAACTGATCGACGTCGCAAAGGATTTCACGGCTGCAGCCAATCTGGTGCGACAACTCATGTTTCAGGAAAAACTTCTGAACGAAATCGACGACGCGCTCGAAGCCGTCACCGCTTAGAACACTATGGCCCTACTTCAAATTGCGGAGCCGGGAGAGTCCGCCGCACCCCATGAGCATCGCCTTGCCGTAGGCATCGATCT
>JAGVEK010000450.1 GCA_020058315.1 Candidatus Zixiibacteriota bacterium | reverse complement strand
TGGCCAACGATAGATGATCCCGGTAACGCATCATTCACTCCCATTTCGTGATTACTTCAGCAGAACGAGCTTCTTCATTACCGGTTGACCGCTACCTGTAAGCCGGGCGAAATAGATGCCGGAGGGGACGCCGCCGCCGGTCTGGTCTGTCGCATCCCATTCGAGGGAAGTGCGGGAACTGCTCGGGGCAGCAAGGTCGTAATTTCGGATTCGCTGGCCGAGGATGTTGTAGATGTCGAGGGTGGTGGCGCCGGAGCCTGGAGACCAGTCGAGGTGGACGTTGCCGTTGAACGGATTGGGATGCGCGGTGAGCCAAGGAGCGGTTGGCAAACCGGTGGTGTGGGTCTGGTCGTCATTGACTGAAGTGGGCAGACCCCAGATGTAGAGGCCGGAATCGGCGATGTAGAAGAGGTCCTGATGTCCGGCAACAGTCAATGGTCCGGTCTGCAGGTCGGCCTTGGGCATACCGGGGAGTGTGTCCACGATTGCACCGTTGGTGAGAGATCGGACTTCCCAGCCGGCACCGGAACTCAGGGGGAGGTAGAGTGCTGGCTGGCCATCGCTGTTGAGGTCATAGGCGGCGAAATTGAAATAGTATTGCCTCGGGAAAGAGTGGCTCCAGACAACAGAAGCGTTGCTGACATTCTGGCATGAAATCCTGCACGGGCGAAGGGTACGCTCGGTGAGCACATCAACAACAATCCTCGGTCCTATTGGGTCAACGGCTGAATGCCTAAAGTACGCTGGATCGGGCGGAGAGCCCACTGACCCATACTGCGAACCCAGCGGCAACAATGGCGTCCTGTTCCATTGGGGGTCCACTACGTAAATCACGTCATAGTAGACGGCCTGCGTAAAAAGGAACTGATCCTCTGTCCTGTAATGATGGTGAAAGAGCAACCGGTTGGCTGGGGCGACCGGAAGGTTGACGATAACTGGAGATGAACTCTGGCCACCATCAAATTCCATCACTTCTACTCCGCTTAGCAGATCGACCACGTGCGTCTTCCACGAGTAGGTTGAGTGGTAATGCGGGTAATCCGGATAGGTCCAGTCCTCAGTGTGGTAGGAGTTGTCTTCGGTTAGGCCAACAAGCGCATTTCCATTGATGGACTCGCCCCAAAAGGTGGCGCGAGTCGGTTGGAACGGCGTGGCCCAAAGTGCACTGTCAGAGCCGGAGTCAGTGTTGTGTAACCAGACGGTATCCGACCTGAGATAGGCATACTCCAACATGCCGTCGCCGTTGTAATCGCCTGCCCCCCAGTTTGTCCAAATGACTGGGATCTCATTCGGGCCGTCGAGCCAGGATTGAGCCTTCGGGCTGAAGATGCCGATGCGGGTGGGCGTGCCGCCGCAGGTGATAGCCAGTTCCCAAAGGCTGTCGTTGTTGATGTCGATCGGGTACCAAGCCGATACTGAGTGGCCGAGGGGGATGCGAGTGAACCCCGATGTTGAGGGGTCGGCGTGGGCAAGCGAGGCCCCGGACGCCAGTCCGAGGACAGCGGTGATGATCGCCAGAAGTCTGGTCCGACAATAGCCCATCGGTGCCTCCCATTCATCGCGGGGACATGCACAACTGCAGCTTCAATATGCCATGTAGTCGGAGTTTGTCAATAAGAAAGGTGGCACGGGCTGCGTCCGTGGGCCGGTGGATTAGATCGCCCTTTCAGGGCTCTGTGACTTGCGACCATCACCCAGGGCGAAGCCATGGGTCCAGGTCGGCTGTTTACTGACAGTCCTGTAAGGATGATCAAAGATCTCAGCCGCAGTCGATATTCTTCACTGCGCTGGTGGCCCACCAGGAGCGAGTTCGCCGCAGGCGAATGACGCGGATGGTGGGGTGGGAAGGTGGAGGAGGGGCGGCATCGAGAACCCCACCATCCGCGCATTCCGCTGCGCGGAATGGGCTCCTGATGGGCCACCCGGAATCACTCAGAGCGCCGAACGGATTCCTTCGGATGATTCGCACGTGCTGAAGCCGACTTTGACCCGCAACCTTTCATGCTCAATCCCCGTACCAACCCACAAATGAATCAATCCCAGCATATTTCATGGTTGAGGCCAAAACGAGGAGGTGCGCGATGGCCAAAGTAAGTGGTGGCGGCAGCCGGTTCTTCTTTGGCGCGGTCCTAGTTGCGATCGGTGTCTTGCTGCTTCTGTCCCAGATGCGCGTGCTCCGCTTCTGGGATTTCGTTGGCACCTGGTGGCCGTCGATCCTCATCGTGCTTGGACTCTGGCACTGGGCGAATCGCCGGTTCCAGACTTCGATGCCTGCCCTCTTTCTCATCTTCCTGGGGATTTTTCTGCAGGCGGTCGAGCTTGACTGGCTGGACTCACGCGGATTCGGTGTTCTGGCAGCAATTCTTCTCATTGTACTCGGAATCTGGGTCTTGCTGCGGCATTCCCGCCGGCGCGTGGAGACGGTTTCCGACGCTGATTCGATCGATCAATGGACCATATTTGGCGGCGTGGAGGAAGCGCTCACCACCCAGCAGTTCACCGGTGGGACAGTGAGCGTTGCGTTCGGCGGCGTCGAACTCGATTTGCGGCAGGCAGCGCTTGTGCCTGGCGACAGCTCACTCAACTTAACCACAATCTTCGGTGGTATCGAGTTGCGGGTGCCCGAGAACTGGCAGGTGATCGTCGATGGCACCGCCATTCTGGGTGGCGTCGAGGACAAGACAGGCTACACGCCTGCCGACAAACTGGCCCCCGGAGCCCGGCTCCGCATTCGCGCGGTCGCCATCTTTGGCGGTATCGAGATCGGCCGGTAGTCTGTTCTGCAACCGCCACTCATTTGTGGAACGGGCATCCTGCCCGTGGCCCTTACAATGGTCGCTTCTCCTGGCAGACACTCCCAAACGCACCATGTCCCTGCGGGCCATGACTCACGGGCGAGACGCCCGTGCCACCGCAACAAGGTGCCGGCAATCTTTGTAGAGGATTTGTGGCGCAGCCGCCCCCGGCTGCGTGCTCAGAAGGGTGTGTCGTCCATGCCACCCGACGGGAACTCCTCTGGATACGGACCGGGGCCTTCGGCCTGTCCCGCTCCGATTCCTCCCTCGCGCGCCATGTTTTCAAATCGGGCGTAGTCCTTCAGGAATGTCAGTCGCGCCGTGCCCGTCGGGCCGTTGCGCTGCTTGCCGACAATCACCTCGGCGACATTTTGCAGTGGATTCCCTGCCCGGTCGGTCGTGATGTCGTAACGCTCCGCCCGGTAAACAAACATCACCACGTCGGCATCCTGTTCAATCGCTCCGGATTCACGCAAGTCCGAAAGCTGCGGACGCCGCTCGCCGCCGCGCTGCTCCACCTGACGCGACAACTGCGATAATGCCAGCACCGGCACGCTCAACTCCTTGGCGAGCGACTTGAGCGAGCGCGAAATGATGGCGATTTCCTGCTGACGGTTCTCGACGTTGCGCGGTCCGTGCATCATCTGCATGTAGTCCAGCACAACGAGCGCGATGTCGTGTTGCGCCTTCAGACGCCGGGCTTTGGCTCGCAACTCCAGAATCCCGATCGAGGCCGAGTCATCGATGAAAACCGGCGCCTCCGACAATGGCCCCACCGCGATTGACAGCGCCGAATACTCCGACGCCCGCAACCGCCCCGT
>JAGVEK010000393.1 GCA_020058315.1 Candidatus Zixiibacteriota bacterium | reverse complement strand
TGCATGTATCGTGCGATGCAAACAATGGGATACATCGAGAGACCGGAGGTTGTTGCAAGGCGCGATGAGATCGTCCGGGGAAGAGTCGAGTCGTTGCTCCGCGCTCAATTCGTGGATGACACATACGTGCCCGACAGCGCCGCTGTGCGCCGCTACTACAACGAACATTTGGCGGAGTACACCCGGCCCCAGAGCTACATGATCTTTTACCTCCGTTTTGACAATCGCGAACGGAGCCAGTCTGTGGCTGCTGCATGGAAGACGGGGACAACACCAGACAGCGTGGAATCTCGATGGGTCGAAAGCGGCGACGTTCCTGACGCGATCTGGAAGGCGCTCACTCAGATGAAAGAGAGTTCGGTTGAGGGCCCGCTTGCCGGCGATGGCGAATATTGGGTGGTGCAGATGATCCAGAAATCAGCACCCCGGGCGTTCGCTGAATTGGCCACGGGGATCCGCAGCAAGCTGCAAAAATCACGCAATGATGCCAGACGCGAATCGTGGATCAGAACCACCGGCGAGCGGTACGGGGTCGTGCGTTACCCCGAACGGCTGTCCCGGATTACACTGCCTTCATCAGCAGCACGAGAGCCTCTCGCGCAACCAGGGACCGAAGCAGTAGATCGCCCGGCCGGCACCTGACCTCATGCTCACTTCCGGCATCCCAGGCAGCATCCCCGCCGTGCCGCGTTCCTCACCAGCGGACCCGGCACCCGGCGAGCATGGCGAGATCGGTTATGATCGCGAGGTCTGGCGCAAACTGCTGCACCTGCTGGCCCTGTCAATCCCCATTGGGTACCAGTTTGTCAGCCAGCGCACAGGCGTCGCCATCGTGTTCGTCTGCTTCCTCGTTTCGCTGGTGGTGGATCTTGCCCGGCTTCGCGGCTGGCCAATCCAGCGACTGTGGCAGCGAATCGTTACTCCGATTGTCCGGCCGAGGGAAGCGAATAACTTCACGGGTGCGACTTTCATTCTTGCGTCGGGCTGGCTCTGCAGGCTTCTGTTTTCGCTGCCAGCGGCAACGATTGGAATGCTCACCATCATTCTGGGCGACACCTGTGCGGCTCTCATCGGACGCCGCTGGGGACGCCACCGCACAATCGGCAGCCGAACAGTTGAAGGATCGCTCGCGTTCCTCGCCGTTTCATTCGCGGCAGGCGCCTGCACGCCCGGATTACCTCTGGTGATCGGCTTGATGGCCGCTCCGCTGGCGACGGTTGTCGAGATGTTCTCGACACGGATTGACGACAATCTTTCTGTCCCGCTCGTCGTCGGCTTGTTCACGCATCTGGCGATGCGGATCATCGCATAGAGCAGACGCATACTCCCTGTCCTGTACGCAATCCGCTCACCGGGCCATCAATCGGCCGGCACGAACGATGTGCCATCCCACTGGAATCGCTGGAGTGCTGCTTCCAATGAATCGGGCGGATCGGATGACTCTCTGATGACTGTGACGTCCGGGCGCCCGGAGTAGATCCTGAAGGCACTCTCAATCGAAGTGCGAAAGACCCAAGCCCCCCCGACATTGTCCGGCAGCCCGACGAATTGGATCCTGGCCTCTGATGGAAGACTCGGAGCAAGGGAGACCGATGCGTCCACGATGGTCCGGGACAGGTCAGCGGCGCTTTCCCAGTTAGCCTGTCGTTCACGCGCCCAGATGACGTGGAGCACGATTAGAAGCACCGCCATACCGGGCGCAATGAATCGCCCCACGCGCCCCAAGAGCTCGCCAAACGAAACATGCCAGCCGGCGAGCATAACCGCGATCGCGCCGGTCGATCCGACGGAGCTCAGGTAGAGCAATCGTTCACCAGTACCCCGAAAAAACAAGACTGGAAGGACCGCAAAAATGGAGAAGACCACCATGCGACGGGCGGCGCGGTTACCCCAGAAGAGCAGGGCCACCCAGAAGACGGCAGCCACAAAAGCACCCAAGATGATCAGGGGATGTGATAGAAGGAATCCCGCCACTGCGGACTGTTCGCCGGCCTTGTACCACCGATTCCAGGCTTCGAGCGCTTCACGAAAATCAGCCGGGAAGAGGTTTGCCACCGCCGCGAACAGCGCGTTCTTGATCACGTTGAAGCCCAACTCCAGACGATAGGCCTGCTCTTGGGTGGCACGGGTGATGGCTCCCAGACGCGTCAAGAGATAGACCCCGGCCAATACCCAATAGGGCCACAGCCGGCGTAATCTGACTTTCAACTCGACCAGCTCCGTGGAGCGCGCGCGCGGTCGGAAGCGCAGAATCTCCGCTACGCTCAGCGGCGACATCGGCACAATCAGCAGGAGCATGGGCAGAATGATCGAGTCTTCCTTGGACAGGAAGGCCGTCAAGGCCAGTAGCATGGCGATCCAGCGTCCAGTACCCCAGATCCGTGAACGAAGGCGCGTTTCGACGACGATCGAGCTTAGAATAAAACATGAGACCAGGAGAACCGACCGCCCCGAGATCCAAACCACCGGCTCGACATGCAGATAGTGAACGGCGAATAATGCACCCGCAGTGAGAGCGGCCCAGGGCGACCGAACGACTCGCCCCACGATAATCGCGACCAGAAGTGAGTTCAGCAAATGGAGCAGCAGATTCGCCACGTGCCACCCCAGGGGATTCAGGCCGGAGAATCCGTAAATGATCCAGCCCGAGAGCGATGAGCACGGCATGAATCGAAAGAACGACGTTACCGCGATCGAATCGCCGCTGATCCAGCCGTTGTTTGCGAAGAGACCGTCAGGCCGCCAGCAGGCCCAGAGAAGCCCGAAGTCATCCGACAGAAAGAAATCTCTCAGCCTCGGAGCGTAGAGCAGAACTGTTAGAAGAACCGCCGCAGCAATGGAGACGCTGATCAGCCAATGGTGACGAGGCCGGTACGCAGATGCTCCGATTTGGTCATCCGGGTCTGGCGGCGCCGACGGTGTTGGCGATTGGGTTGTAGGTGACATAATATGTATTATCAGACGCTATGGCCCGTACAGAATTCGACCTCGATGGTAGCGCGGCAACCCCTCGCCACCGATCCGCTTCAATCCCTCATGACTCCCCGCTCGCATGGCACGAATCAAACATTGTGCGGGATCAAAGCCACAGGAATCTCCAGGCTTGGATCATCGTTGGCCG
>JAGVEK010000481.1 GCA_020058315.1 Candidatus Zixiibacteriota bacterium | reverse complement strand
GGCCGGTGATCACCGTCAGGCGGTTCCTCGGCAGGTCGAGGTTGATGTTCTTGAGGTTATGTGTTCGCGCGCCGCGAATCTTGATGTGTTCCATGGTGCATGGTGCGATGTTGGGGAACCGGAGAATATACCCCGGCGGGGAAGCGATAGCCACTGCATGAAAACCCCTGAAGTTGAGCGGTCGCCGTGCCGCCAGCGCCGACTCTTTCGGCAGCGTTACCGCGCCCGACCGGGCGCGGGTGAAAAGCTATGCAGCCAGCAGATACTTCTCTATCGGTTTGATAGCGCCCAGTTTCTCGGGCTTCTGCGCTACCTCCCACAGGTCGACGGCCTGCTGCATGCGCAGCCAGCTTTCGGGAGTGGTGTTCAGCAGTTTGGCGACTCGTGCCGCCATCTCGGGCGTCATGACGCGCTTTTCATGCAGAAGGTCGGAAACCGATAGACGGGACACGCCCAGGCGCCGCGCAAACTCGGTCTGCGTCATTTCGAGCGCTGGCAATACATCCTCGCGCAGGATGGCGCCGGGATGCGTGGGCCGACGCTTCGGGTCTCGCAGGGTCTTCATCAGTGATAGTCCTCCAGGTCAACATCGACGGCGTCCTCTCCATCGAATCGAAACGTGATACGCCAGTTCCCAGTCACCGTCACGGCATAGGTGCCTTTGCGGTTGCCTGATAATGGGTGAAACCTGTATCCCGGAATATTCATATCTTCCGGCCTCGGAACAGTATCCAGGCGGTCAAGTATGCGCTCGGTTCGGACCTCGGTCTTGGCGATGATGCCTCGGTGATCGCCCTTCCTGAAGAACCGTTCAAGCCCTCGGTGTTTGAATGTGCGAATCATGACGATGTGCAATATACAGGCATCCAGTGTAATCGTGTAGATTACAACACGTCAAGACTGCCTGCCGGCGCCGTACCGTCAGCGCCGACTCTTTGGGCAACGCGCCAACGCCCGATTCTTGCCAAGGGGAAACGCCAGCAGGGCGCTGTCGAAGCGCTGTCGGGTTCATGGGCGGCGTTGCGTGCGTAGCTGTATGGGCATACGGGGTATCCACTTGGCTCCACTTGAGCTAGAACGTACTGGATGGACATCCAGATGCTACCGCCGATTTCCGGAAAGGACTACCCGTGAACCTGGAATGATTTCCTGGACTGGTTCGCCACGGACGAAGCTTGCCATGTGTATTTGGAGCGGCTGCGCTGGCCGCAAGGATTTGTTTGTCCGGCGTGTTCGATGATGGCGCCCGCCTATCGGGCCAGTCGCACACGTTTGATGTGTCGCCATTGCCGCCACCAGACTTCGATTAGGGGTGCTATTCGGAGGGGCTTTCTGCAAATTGTGACGCACGCCGGCCCGAAATCGGCGATTGACGGCGGTGCCCGGACTCCCCGAAAGTAGTTTGGATTTCCTATCCTTCACAGCCCCCCGCAACAATATGACCTGAGCCGAGAAAGATTGCCGGATAATGCACGGTCGGTTCGCATGTCGGCCACGTGGTGGTAGTTCGTGACCACTGGCGAAGGATTCACATCCGCTTGCTCTGGAGCCTTGCAGTCAGCACGGAAGCGTGGAATCCATCGCCTTCATCGGGGACTGGCCGAGCATGTGCGGGCTACCACTTACGATCTTGCACTCGAAACAAAGGCAAGCCCATGAGTCTCAAGAACCGGATATTGATCGTATTCATGTTGTCCATGTTGGTCGCCATATGGGGTCTGGCCAAACGCCAGGCTTATGTGCTCGAGTCGAACCTGGAACAATCGCTGTCTAAGCAAATGGAAGGCTTGGTGGACCACGTTGCGCGCGGACTCGACTCCGAAATCATGTTGCGCATCGATGCTCTCAATGACATTGCCGGATCTGTAACTACTGACATGATGGCCAACCCGGACAAGGTGCAACGCTTTTTGGGTAGCCATATCACCGCCTACAGACTCTTTCCTTACGGGCTCCAGCTGTTGAATCCGGACGGCGTCATCGTCACTCTTTATCCATTCCAGGAAGGACAGATAGGACATTCCCTTGCCGATCTGGCTTATTTCAAGAGCACCATGAGCAGTGGCAAGACCGTCGTCGGGCAGCCTGTGCGCGGACGATTCTCCAATGAGCCTCTGCTCAGCATCGCCGCACCGATACGCGATGCCTCCGGCGTCATCAAGGGCGTCCTGGTCGGTAGCATTGCGCTCTCGGACGCCAACATGTTCGGCGGACTCGAGAAGACGAAAATCGGCCATTCCAGCTATTTTTTGGTGCTATCCCGCAGCACGGGAATTATCGTTTCCGCCACCGACAAACGGCGCATCCTGCAGCCCGCTCCGGCCATGGGCGTGAATCCCTTGCTCGATCGGCGCATCTACGAGGGATACGAGGCTGCGGGCGTTACCGTCAACTCTCTCGGCCACGAAGTCTTTACTGTCAGCCGAAACATGAAAAACACCGACTGGCTGGTTCTCGCGGGGATAAAGACAGACGAGGCGTTCGAACCGATCAAGACGCTCAAGCGCCAGATTTATGCCCTCGCCTTGCTGGTGTCGGTTCTTATCTCAGTGATGATGCGGATTGTGTTGGCACGACAGTTGTTCGCCCTCGATGAAGCGGCGACGGCGATGAAGAAAATGGCCAGCGGTTCCATTCCGTTTGCCCCGCTCCCCGTGCGCAAGAACGACGAAATCGGGCTGCTGGTGGGGAGTTTCAATCAGCTTGCCAATCACCGCCAGGCGCTGGACATTGAGTTGCGCCAGCAACGCGACCTGTACCAGACGTTGCTCAAGGCCCAGTCGGAAATTGGCGAGGGCGTATTCATCATCGAGAACGAGCGCGTAACGTTCGCCAACGAGGCGCTTTGCCGCATGTACGGCTACACGCTCGAAGAGTTTCAAGCCCTTCCTTCTTTCACCCTGCTGACCCATCCTGACGATCGCGAGCGCGTCCTCAACAACCACAGGCGCCGTCTGCACGGGGAGCAGTTCGCCAATCGTTATGAAATATCAGCGCTGACGCGCGATCAGCGCCGGCTGGAGGTCGAGATCGCCGTCGCGGTGATGGCATCGGATCAACCGCCGCGCATTGTCGTTGTCATGGAGGACATCACCGAACGCAAGCGCATGCAAATCGCCCTGCACCAAGCCAGGGATGAGCTTGAGATCCGCGTCAAGGAACGCACCGCGGCGCTGGACGCCGCCAACAAGACGCTTAATGAGGAAATGGCCCAGCGGCGGCGACTCGAACGGGAAATCATCGAGATCAGCGAAGATGCTCAAACGCATATCGGACAGGAACTTCATGACGGTCTGGGCCAGATCCTTACCGGCGTCGCTTTCATCTGCAAGGGGCTGGAGAAGAAACTAGCCGACCAGACACTGCCGGAAGCAGTCTCCGCCCGCAAGGTCGGCCAACTGATTGCGCAAGCCATTGACCAGACTCGCCTGCTCGCTCGCGGCTTGTACCCCGTCGAGGTGGAGGCAAACGGTCTGATGTCCGCGCTTAACTCCCTGGCTGAAAGAACCAGCGAGATTTTCGGCGTGCACTGCACCTTCCGTTGCGACGAGGCGGCCCCGGTCAATGAGAGAATTGCCACCATCAATTTTTACCGCATCGCCCAGGAAGCGGTAAATAATGCGGTCAAACACGGTCGAGCTGGCAATATTCTCATCACCTTGAGCGTGGTGAACGACAAGATCAGGCTCACGGTGGCGGATGACGGAGTGGGCATCGAACCACTGAGCACTTTGCAGCTAAAGGGGATGGGATTGCATATCATGCGCTACCGCGCCAACATGGTCGGGGCCACCCTGGATATCCGCTCCGCAACGGGGAGCGGGACCGAGATCGTCGCATATCAATATGAATAATGCCGGTGCACATACAGACATGCCTGCGAAGTCCAGGATTCTGATCGTCGACGACCATCCGGTGGTTCGCTGGGGCATCAGCCAGATGGTCAATCAGGAGGCCGATCTGCATATCTGCTGCGAGGCCGGCACCGTGGAAGAGGCCTTGAGAGCCCGTGCTGCTTGCCGACACGACCTCGCCATCGTGGACATTTCGCTGGCAGGGGTTTCCGGCATCAGCCTGGTGAAATCGATCAGGGCGGTCGACCCTAAACTGCCAATCCTCATCATGTCTATGCATGATGAGACGATCTATGCCGAACGTGCGCTGCGCGCCGGTGCCCGCGGCTACATCATGAAGCACGAGGCGCCCGACAATGTTCTCAAGGCAATCCGCCAGACGCTGGCAGGAGACATCTACGTCAGCGACAAAATGCGTTTGAAACTTCTGGAGCAAATGTTCGATGACGGCTCAGACGCGATTGACTCACCCGTGGCGAAGCTCAGCGATACCGAACTTGAAGTCATGCGACTGATTGGCAGGGGGCTCAGCACCCGGGAAATTTCCGCTTTGATGAATCGCAGTATCAAAACAATAGAGGCCCATCGGAGCAATATCAAAGAAAAGCTCCAACTCAGGACCAGCCTGGAACTGGTGCGATTTTCCGCCCGGTGGATCGAGCAATCCATCTGAGGCGCTAGGGGTTTCCCCTATGACCTAATCAGGGCTTTCCTCCCTGACTTTTAGTCCACTCCCCGATTTCACTTCTCGCTGAAGAGCCTACCATCGGGCACTTACCTGATGTATTGGTTTGGAAAGCTGGCGGGCATTTGCCCCGAGCCGGCTCTGTGGCGCACTGGGCAGGAGCAGATCGCCGCGGCGCAACTGAAAGTTAAAAAGTGGAAACCTTGATCATGCTGTGCTGCGCGGTGAACTGGCTCGAGAATCAGTCATGAGGAGATCGAATCCCGTTCTGCTCATGCTTGACCTCAAGGCCAGGATCGCCATCTTCGCCGTGCTTCTTTTCACCGGCGCGATATGGCTGCTAGCCCATGATCTGGGTAGGGAAGTCCGTGACAACTTCAAGGAAGTGCTTGCCGCCCAGCAGTTCCAAACGGTCGAACACGTCGCCAACGGCCTCGACGCCGCAGTAAAGCTGCGCATCAACGCCCTGATCGATGCGGCCGCCCTGATCAATCCCGAGTGGATGGCCCGTCCTGATCGTCTGCATGGTTTTCTGGCGGAGCGGGCGCCCTTATATCGTTTTTTCGACACGGGCCTGTTCGCCATCTCCAGGGAAGGCATCGGGCTTGCGGATCTGCCTCATCTGAAAGGACGCGATGGCGCCAGCTATACCGAAAGGGATTTCTTTCGCGAAGTCATGGCAACGGGCAAGCCGGCGGTGGGCAAGCCGATTCTGGACCGCTTCACGAATAAGCCCGTCATCAACATCGCCGTACCCATCAAAAACAGCAGGAAAGAAGTCATCGGGATCCTGGTTGGGGGCAATCAAATCGCCAGCAGCGGTTTGCTCAGCGAAATAGTACCCACGGGGCCGCACACGAGCGGAGACTTTCATGTCCTATCCATTAAGGATGGCATGTTCGTGACGTCCACCGACCAGAACCGCATCATGCAGCCCGACCCGGCAAGGGGTGTCAACCTGATGTACGACCGCTACCGGGATGGCTACGAAGGCTCCGGGGTGGCGGTGAGTTCACTGGGCATTGAGGAAATCAGTTCAGCAAAGCGCGTTGCGAGCACCGGCTGGCTTGTCATAGCCGCCTTGCCGACATCGGTTGCATTCAAGCGGATTGCAGTACTGGAAGGGGAAATTTACAGAGATGCCGCTTTGGCCTCGGTGATCATCACCCTGCTGCTTTGGCTGTTCCTCCATCGCCAGCTCAGCCCGCTAAGCCGTTCGGCACAGATCATCGACGCGATGACAGGCGGTCGCGAGCCGATTCGTGCGCTGCGGCTCGAGGGCAGCAAGGAGATCAGGCGACTGCTCGGCAGCTTCAACAAGCTGCAGCAACATATCAGCGAGCAGACGCATTCGCTGCGGAAACGCGCAGAGGAGATGCGCCTTGCCGCGTCGGTGTTCGAAGGAACCAGCGAGGCCATTCTGGTTTCCGCTCCGGACAACCGCATCCTCAGCGTCAATCGCGCCTTCTGCAGAATGACAGGCTATGACGAAAGCGAACTCATCGGGGGAAATCCAAGACTGTTGAAGTCGGACCGACAGGATCACGCCTTTTATCAGGAGATGTGGTCGTCGTTGCAGAAAACCGGCCAGTGGCAGGGAGAAATCTGGAACCGTCGCAGGAACGGCGAGATCTACGCCGAGCGGCTGACGATTTCGACGCTTTACGACGAGGAAGGCAAGATTCTCCGATATATTGCCATCGCCGCCGACATCACGCAGCAGAAACAGGCTGAAGAGGTCATCTGGCGACAGGCCAATTACGACTTGCTGACCAAGCTGCCCAACCGCCGCTTGCTGCAGGAGCATATGCGGCTGGCAGTGGAGAAGTCGCAACGGGACGGCTTGGCCTTTGCGGTGCTGCATGTCGACCTGGATCACTTCAAGGAAGTGAACGACACACTGGGCCATGGCGTCGGTGATCAACTGATCGTCGAGGCAGCGAGCCGGATTTCCTCCTGTACGGGAACAGGCGCCGGTTGGGTTGCACACCTCGGGGGGGACGAATACATAGTTGTCTTGTGTGCTCTGGCGGATTCCTCGGCACGAATCGAACAGGTGGCGGAAGCAATCCTGCAGGCGATTGCCGAACCGTTTATTTTCGGCAGCGAGACGGTCTATGGCTCGGCAAGCATCGGCATCGCCCGCTATCCCGCCGATGCTGAAGACGTCGCCAGCCTGCTCAAGAATGCGGACCAGGCCAAGCAGGCGGCCAAGACCGAAGGACGCAACCGTTATTGCTACTTCACCGCTGCGATGGAACTGGCCGCGCAGACGCGGATGCAGCTTGCCAACGATATGCGTGGCGCGCTCGCCGCCAATCAATTCGAGGTGTATTACCAGCCCATCGTGAATTTGGTCACGGGAAGGATAGTCAAGGCTGAGGCCCTGCTGCGCTGGCATCACCCCGAGCGCGGGATGGTCAGCCCAGTACAGTTCATCCCGATCGCCGAGGAAACAGGGCTGATCAGCGAGATCGGCGACTGGGTGTTCAGGGAAGCAGCGCAGACGGCCAAGCGCTGGTGCAGCAACTGCGAGTTCTCGGCGAATGGAAGCTGCAGCAGAACCAGCGAGGTCGATGATGAAGACGCACCATGCCCTTATCAGATCACGGTGAACAAGTCGCCGCGCCAATTCTTTGCCGGCAACACGGCTAAGACCTGGATCGACTACCTGCGGGACAACAACATCTATAGCAGTTGTATCACCATCGAGATCACCGAAGGCTTGCTGCTGGACCAGCATCCTGAAGTCATGCAGAAATTCAGGGCCTTCCGCGATGCAGGGATTCAGGTAGCGCTCGACGACTTCGGTACCGGATACTCGGCGATGTCCTACCTCAAGAAATTCGACATCGACTATCTCAAGCTCGACCGCTCGTTTGTGCGCGACATCGTTAGCGACCCGAGCGACCGGGCGATCGCCGAAGCCATCATCCTTATGGCACACAAACTCGGGTTGAAGGTGGTTGCCGAAGGTATCGAGACAATCGAACAGCGCGATCTGCTGATTGTCGCCGGTTGCGACTACGGTCAAGGCTATTTATTCGCCAAGCCGATGCCTACGGCTCAATTCGAAGGGTTTATTGCGCTCAGCCAGGGCGGCAGGGCAATCGCATGAAT
The DNA here is from genome assembly GCA_020058315.1 of Candidatus Zixiibacteriota bacterium. Classification (GTDB taxonomy): domain Bacteria; phylum Zixibacteria; class MSB-5A5; order WJJR01; family WJJR01; genus JACRMA01. The sequence continues at coordinate 79 of JAGVEK010000481.1, read as the reverse complement.
GACGCTGTCGTGGACGCCCGAAATACTCGTTGACGATCAAGAGGTTACAAGGGGGCTGTTCACAGGGGATTGATTTGTG
>JAGVEK010000378.1 GCA_020058315.1 Candidatus Zixiibacteriota bacterium | reverse complement strand
GAGAAGAGCCGCCGACAACAAAATCGCCCACGGTAGAACCGCGGGCCGTTGGGAGGACCTCCAGAACAGTCGCCGCCACACCGCAAAACTCCGTTATGGGGCAGAATCCAGAATGAGCATCACTTCTCCCGCTGTCTTGGCACGCATCAGACGCTCGCGATTTTTCTCGCTCTTCATGATATAGGACAGGCGCGCCATGACGTTCAAGTGAGCACCGATCGCGTCTTCCGGAGCGGCAATCATGAAGAGCAGGTGAACCGGCTTTTTGTCCATGGCCTCGAAATCGATCCCGACCTCGGAACGGCCAAAAACGATGACGATGCCCTTCATCGCGCGCGTCTTCGCGTGAGGAAAGGCCACACCGTATCCGACTCCGGTGGTCACCAGCTTTTCTCGTTCAAACACCGCGGCCAGAAGTTCCTCACGGTCCCGGACCAGGCTGGATTGAGCGGTCAGATCGACCATCTCTTTGATGAGGTCCGCCTTGGTCTGGCCTTGGAGATCAAAATTCATCAAGTCTTCTTCACAAAACTTCGACAGTTTCATCGATTGTCTCCTGGGGGAGAGTAGAACACCGCCACGTCTGAGGCGTCAGGGCAGTGCCACTGTAGCACCGCGGTATCGGAAAGACCGTTGTCAGAACCTCTGCGCCTCCTCGATCAGCATGATGGGAACATCGTCTTTGACCGTGTAGCGCAAGCGGCATTGAAAGCATTCCAGGGTGTTCTTATCAGAATCGTAGACCAACTCGCCCTTGCAGGCGGGACAGGCCAGGATCTTCAGCAACTCTTCATCCAACATCCAAATCCCTTCGCGATCGTTCAGAAAGTATCATCCTCCGAGAACACTCCGATCTTGCGAAACTTGGCGCGGCGGCGGGCCACCAAATCCTCCGGGCTTCGCGAGCCGAGCTCGATCAAACTCTCCAGAAGCACCGCCTTGAGAAGGGCGGCAGATTCCACCGGATCCCGGTGGGCGCCACCCAAGGGTTCCGGGATGATCCGGTCAATGATGCCCAGCTCGAGGAGATCATCGGCGGCCAGCCTCAGGGATTCTGCGGCTCGTGGAGCATTGGCGACTGCACCCTCGGATTTCCAGAGAATGGCAGCGCATCCCTCGGGAGAGATCACCGAATACCAGGAATTTTCCAGCATGAGGATTCGATCACCGAGTCCGATGCCCAGCGCGCCGCCTGACGCGCCTTCCCCGATGATTGCGATGACAATGGGAACCGGCAGCAGAGCCATCTCGCGCAGATTGCGGGCGATGGCCTCGGCTTGACCGCGCTCTTCCGCCTCGACCCCTGGGAATGCACCTGGGGTGTCGATCAGGATCACAATCGGACGCCCGGCTCTGGCAGCCAGCATCATCAGACGTAGCGCCTTGCGATACCCCTCTGGGTGACACATACCGAAGTTGTTGAGCAGTTTCTCCTTAGTCGAGCGGCCTTTCTGCTGCCCGACGACCATGACCGGCCGGTCGCCCAGTAGCGCCGGTCCAGCGACCATTGCGCGGTCATCACCGAATGCCCGGTCCCCGTGGAGTGCGGTAAATCCCGTAGTCATCTTCTCGACATAATCCAGTGTGTACGGGCGCATCGGGTGGCGAGCCAACTGAACTCTCTGCCACCGGGTGAGAGATGCAAAGGTCTCTCTGGTGAGCTTGTCCAGCTTCCGTTCGAGCAGGCGGAGCTCTTTGGACAATTCGACATTTTCGTCGTTGGCGAATTCCCGCATGTCGCGGATACGCGCTTCCAACTCCAGCACCGGTTTTTCGAAATCAAGGTAGGTACCGGGTCGCATTTATCCCCCGCTCCCCTCTCCGGCCTTACCTCGAGCGGCCTGAGCGGGTATCCTTCGCCGCAAAATGATACCCAAGGTGATCATCAGCAACAACACAAAAAATCCCAACAGGACTGCCAAAATCCTTCGGTTGCCATAGCGAAATGCCACACAGAACAGCCCAAATACCGCTGTGACAACGGCATACGCGGCAACCACTTGATTCGCCGTCCATCCGATCGTCATCAGCCGATGGTGCAAGTGGCCCATGTCAGCCCTCATCGGATTGGTCCTCGCCAAGGATCGGCGACCCAAAGAGAAGAGCGACTCCGCCACAGGGAGGAACATCGCGATGAGCGGAACGAAGAACGCCAGCGCCGTAAAGCGCTTGATCGGCGCCAGAAGCGCCACGACTGCAAAGAAATACCCCAGCGTCAGAGATCCACAGTCACCCATGAAAACGCGCGCCGGAGCGTGGTTGTATCGCCAGAAGGCGATCAGGGCTCCGAACAATCCGGCTGCCGCCACCCAGATGGGCGTCAGTTCCAGACTGAAACTGACCCAGATCAACGGCAGAAGCGCTGTTCCGGCGGTCGCCGTCGCCAGCCCATCCAGACCATCGATGATATTCACCGCATTCACAAGAACCAGAAACCATAGGAGTGTCACCGGCAAAGAAAGCGCTCCCAGACCGATTCCTCCCACGAACGGCACCCACAGTTGAGTGAAGCCCACTCCCTCCCACCAAAGGATCATGCCAACCAGAAGCTGCCCTGTCAGCTTCCAGGCCGCTGCCAGAGGCCAAAGATCGTCAAGAATGCCCATCAGAAGTATGATCACTGCACCGGCCATGATCGTTCCGGCATGGCTTTGCATCTCCCTCATATGCCCGGGGACAACGAGCGAAAACACGAGGATCGTCCCCCACAGAGCGACGAACAGTGAGATTCCAGTGAGGCGCGGCGTCGCATGGCGGTGAATTTTCCGCGGTGAAGGCAGGTCCAGTAATTGATAACGCCGGCACAGACGCTCCAGCAACGGCACCGTCAGATGCACCACCAGCCATCCACTCAGTACGGAGCCCACAAGCAGCAGCGGATTCATCACCTTGCATGCTCCGCCGGTTGATTGCCAGTCATCACGCGATCGCACCAGTCGGCCAGAGAAAGAGCACCGAACAAAATGGCATTTCGAACGGGTTTGTCCGGATGATGTTTGCGGAAGTAGCGTCGCACGCTCTGCCGGTGATACGCCCGGAGCCTGGCATTTTGTTTTACGGCCCCCCCCCAGCGATGGGTGACGGTGGTCGTCGGATCGACCCAGACGTCCCATCCCTGATCTCTCAGGCGATGGCACAAGTCAGTGTCCTCCACATAGAGGAAGAAATCCGGATCCATCCCGGCAACTGCGCGGAAGGATTCACGACGAATCATGAGACTCGCGGCGCTGACAGCCTCGACTCTGGCGGGGTTATGGGGATCTGGCAACGTGTAAGCGCGAATCCATGGCAGAGAATGGGTGAGCGCGCTCCAGGGAGTGCCACGTGAGAGCCAGATATTCGCGTGGTTGGGGAATCGTCTGATGCTTGGTTGCGGCCGGCCATCGGGGAATGTCAGGCGGGGAGAAACTGCTCCGGCGCCGGGATGCTCCTCGAGGAATCGTATCAATCGATCCAGCACGCCTTTCCCCCAGCTGATGTCAGGGTTGGCGAGAAACAACCAGCGTCCTCTCGCCCTCGCCGCCGCCAAATTAACGGCGGCGGCGAAACCGTGATTCACTTCGCTGACAAGGATGGATGCATCCGGCCACCGGGCTCCGATGAGCGCCGCCGAGTCGTCGCGCGACCCATTGTCGCAGACAATCAGTTCCCACGGCACGCTCGGTGGGTGGTTGGTGAGTGAAGAGATTAGCCCATCCAATACCGATGAAGAATTAAACGTGACGACGATCAGCGAGAGATCGATCTGAGCCTCGCGCGGATTTCCCCGGGCAGGAAGCGGTTCCGGGTCGGAATTCACAGCCGCCCAAAGATCGACATCAGGCGCAGCCTTGGGACCATCCATACCGCCTCGCGAACGATGCGTTTCGACATTTTCGAATGCCCCTGTTCGCGGTCGGTGAAGACGATCGGGATCTCGCGGATTCGAAATCCCTTTTTCCAGGCACGAAACGACATCTCGATTTGAAAGGCGTAGCCATTGGAGTTCACTGAATCCAAATTGATGGCCTGGAGCACCTCGCGGCGGAAGCATTTGAAACCGCCGGTGGAATCGCGCACCGGCAGCCCTGTCACCAAACGGGCGTAAACGTTGGCGTAGTACGACAACAGAAGGCGTCCCATCGGCCAGTTGATCACGTTGACACCGGAGATGTAGCGCGACCCGAGGACGATGTCGGCGTTGTCCAAGGCTTTGAGGAATTCCGGCAGGAATTTCGGGTTGTGTGAGAAATCCGCGTCCATTTCGAACACAAGATCGAAATCGCGTTCGAGCGCCCATTTGAATCCGGCAAGATAAGCACGGCCCAAGCCGGCCTTCGCCGGACGATGCAGAACATGAACGCGGGAATTGTCTTCGGCCATCTTGTCGGCAAGCTGCCCGGTGCCATCGGGAGAGTTGTCATCAACAATCAGAACGGAAAAGCGAATGTCACGCGCCAGGACATCGGGCACGATCAGAGGCAGATTCTCTCTCTCGTTGTATGTCGGAATGATGACCAGGGCCTTCATGAGATCACATGCGGTGCGGGTCTGGAGGGTTCATCTCGACGCATCGCCAGGACAGCATAGCCGATGATACGGACCCGATCAAGTCGTATCCCTTCGATTGCGCAGCCACAGCAATGGTATGGCAGCAAGAAGCTCTGTGACGGTCAGCCAGATTCTGGAGAGGACCGCCACAGGAGCCGCGAGCCCCAACGGCAGGTAACGCCCCGCCAGAACGGCCAGCGCACCCTCCCGGACACCCAGCCCGCCGGGCACGAACAATGCGAGGAACCCCAGCAGGTAGGAGGCCGCGAAGATCGCGACGATTTCAATGAATGATCCGGAGGGGTGGATCCCGATCCCGATCAGGAGAAGCCAGAACGCGCCGCCATACACAATCCACGTTCCCAAATAGACCAGAAAGAGAAGTGCGATCGTCACGAATGGCAACGGAATTTCGATGGATTCGCGCCGGACGAGGCGCAAACCAAAGTTAATCATTTTCTGGAGCAGCGGCGGATAAAGAACGGCAGCGGCCAGCATCCCGACTGCGATGAGAAGCCAGAGTGGTGTTCCGCCAAACGCTTGTGCCCCGAGCACGATCACCGAGAGAACCAGCCCGGACAGGATTGAGAGCGCCTGGTTGAGAATGGCCGAAACCAGGACAGGTGGAGCGGAGTAACCCTCGGCATTCAGGAGATAGACCATCCCCATCACAGTCCAGACCTTTCCGGGCAGGTACTTGCCGAAGTTGGAAAGGAACCAGACGCGATAGGCTGTCCGAAACGGAAGCGGACGTTCCCCGACTCGCACCAGGATGAAGCGCCAGAGAAGAATCAGCGTGATGAAATCGAGCCATACCAAGATGGCCGACGAGAGCAGCCAATCCCATCGCAACGACCATTGATGACGGGCGAGAACATCCCACTGTGTGTAGATGGAGCGCAGCAGGAAGAACGCGACAACGGACACGACTGCGATTGTCAGCCACCGTCGCCAAGCCGCGGCCTTTCGTCGCCGCGCCGCTTCCGGAAGTGGCTTCGCTCTCTTTGCGGGTGACAAAGCCATCATGGCCCACCCTTGTACCATTGACAGAATTGATCGACGATTGCTGCAGAAGAGAAGCGGCGAATTGCCGAAAGGCATCCCTCATCCGCCAGTCGTTGACGCAATCCGCCGTCGTTCAACGTGAGCTTCAGGACTCGCGCGAGATCCTCCGGGTCGTCGGGGCGGGCCAGAAGACCAGTGCGGCCGTCTTCAATTATGTCCGTCAACCCTCCTGACCGGACGCCAATCACGGCTGTGCCGCATAATTGCCCTTCGAGCAAGGCCATTCCAAACCCTTCGTCAACCGCGGGAAGCACGACGACATCTGCCGCCCGATACTCTCTGGCCAGTTCCGCCTGAGGCATTGGATCCACAAACTCAATGATGGTTCCCAGTCCATGCCGCTCTGCCAAGGCCCGGATGCTTGCTTGGAGCGGGCCCTCGCCGATCAGCCGCGCGCGAAATCCGATACGTTGTCTTGACATTATTGCCAGTGATTCGATCAGCACGTCGTTTCGTTTTTGGCTGGTGAAACGAGTGACAGAAAGCACGACCGGAGAAGACCCGGAGGAGGTTTTTACGGATGCACGCGCAAACACTGCGTCGTTGGGAGGCATGGGAATGACATGGATCTTCCCAGCGAAGTCTGGATATGTCCGCCGCAGGAAGTCCGCGAGCCAAGTTGAAACAACCGAGACAACGGCCGCGCGTGCGAATACGCGCCCTGCCAGAGGTCGCAACCAGCGTTTGCTCTGGAGGAGACGCAAGTCGGTCCCGTGG
>JAGVEK010000123.1 GCA_020058315.1 Candidatus Zixiibacteriota bacterium | reverse complement strand
TGCACCGCCCGACTTCGAGCGCAACGTTTGCGGACTGGGCTCGGTCTGCTTCAAGATCCAGATCACCGATGACCGGCCGAAATGGACAGCGGCAGTTCTTCCAGGCGGCACGTTCAATCCCGCCGACACCAGCGTGTGCTTCTACGCCGACACGGCGGGTGTGTATCGCCTGATTATCGTGGCGACGGATTCCTGCGGTCTGACCGGACGTGACACGGTCAATGTCACGGCCAGGTTCAACCGGCCGCCGGTTGTGACTGCTCCGACCACCAAAGCCGTGACCGCCTGCAGTCCGGGAGCGGTTTGCGTGGGCGGCATTGTCACCTCGGATCCAGATGGAAATATGAAGCGGGTCTACCTGAGTGCAGGCCAGGGGACGCTCGATCCAGCTACTGGAATCATTTGCTTCACGGCGAATATCGCGGGCACGTTTTGCTTCGAGATCACGGCGGAGGATTCGTGCGGGGCGACGGCATCGAAATTGATGTGCGTGACCGTGAGCATGAATGTCGCTCCCACCATTTCGATCAACGGACTTCCCACCACGGCGCTCTACCTGCGTCCGACGCAGATCTGTTTCAGCGTGGCCGCGAGTGACCCCAACGCCGGTCAGCTTTTTGACCTGAAAATGATCGAGGGAGGCGGGGTGTTTGCGCGGCAGGTCAGCCACACGCCGCTCAATGCCACGCACTGCTTCCTGGCAGATACGACCGGGTGTTACCGCTTTATTTTCGAGGCAGGCGATTCATGCGGGCTGGCGGCACGGGACACGGCGACAATTTGTGTGCGCATCGAGCCGCCGGATTCATTGTTCCAGGTGTGCATCGACACGGTGTACTCACTGAACGGGCGAAACGCCACCGTGAAAGTGCGCGGCCTCCGCGTGATGGAGATGGGCGGGTACAATTTCCTGATCTGCTTCGACCCGACGGTGCTGAAGTTCTCCAGCGTGATCGCAGACACGGCGCTGGCGCAATGGGAGTACTTCACGTACAGAACGGGATCTTCAACGGGATGCCTGCCATGCGGCTCGGGCAGTCTGCGACTGGTCGGCATCGCCGACATGAACAACGGATCGCCACATCCTTCCGAGAGCGCCTATCTGCCCAAGGGACCGATGCACGCGATCACATTTTATGTCACGGCCGACCGCACGTTTATCAATCAGTGCGGGTACATCCAGTTCTGCTCCTACACATGCGGCGACAATACCATCGCCAGCCGGACGGGGGACACTCTGTACACGGCCTTCACCGGCGTGGCGGATTCGTGCTTCAGCGGCCCCAAGAACGCACCGATCCCTCAAATCCAGTTCTGCGATGGCAGTATCTGCATCATCCCGCCGCCGGATGATCGCGGCGACGTGAACCTTGACGGCGTCGCAAACTCAGTGGCGGACGTCGTGCTGTTCAGCAACTTCTTCATCTACGGCTCAAGGATCTGGGATCCGGTTTACATGGAGAACCAGATTCTGGCGACAGATGTCAATTGCGACGGACTGGTCCTTTCACTCGCCGATCTGGTGCGGATGATCCGCATCATGACGGGGGATGATGTCATGCAAGGGTGTCCAGGCGGTCCGAAGGTCACGGTAGCGCCTGTCCATCAGGCCGCGATCCGGGGCGAGAAAGTGGATGGACGGCTGGCGGTCTGGGTGTCAAGCGACGCTGACCTCGGGGGCATCTACGTGCGCGTCAAGACCAAGTCCGGTAATCTGGGGCCCGTGGAATGGGCTGAGGATCTGGGCGGGCTGACAGCGTACGAGAATGTCGAGGGTGGAGAACTGCGCGCCCTGCTGGTGGCCAAGAGATCCGGAGTGAAGCTTGCGGGCGGATCCCATCTCCTGTTTACTGTGCCGTCGGATGGCGCTGGGGAATGGACGATCGAGGAAGCCCAGGCCGCCACATCTGCGGGGGAACTCGTCGGTATCGAGCTGGCGGCGACCGGTCGTGGAGTCCCGAGCACGTTCGAACTGGAGCAGAACTACCCGAATCCGTTCAACGCCACCACGCAACTCAGGTTCAGTCTGGGCAAAGCCGCAAAGTGGGAACTGACCATCTATAATGTATTAGGGCAGCCGGTCCGCCGTTTCGCGGGCGAGAACGAGGCCGGAAGTGTCACTGTGGAGTGGAATGCGACCACGGATGAAGGGTATGATCTGGCTTCGGGAATGTACTTTGCGCGCTTGAAGGCTGGCGAGTACGGCGCGACGAAAAAGATGGTGCTCCTGAAGTAACGCAATACCCGTCAAGCGATTAGACAGTTAATGGGCACTGGTTCCTCACGGAACCGGTGCCCATCTGTTTGCATTGCGATTCTCGCCAACTCGATGTCAGACAGGTGATTATGTCATGATGGCCCGGCTTAGTGTCACGTGGAAGTCACGGATCAGTAAATTCTTGCGGGAAAAGCCCTTGACAGAACCCGCGTCTTGGTTTAATTACTTACGACCGGAAACGAACGGTCGAGTCGTTGAAGATTTCTTACTCGCTTTTTGCAGTGCGCGTTTGATCGACAGACGGGCAGACAGAAAGTAACGGTCTGCCAAATCAAGCCAGGGAATGGGTGATTGCGTCAGGATGACGCGGTTACACAGATGATGGAAAACCGCAGTGACGTGGAGTCATACGAAGCACCCACGCTCTCGGAGTGTGAACTCGATCACCATGGAGTTAAACGCTTGTAACTTGTGAGACGAATCCACATGACCTCACCTGATCCCCGCTCCAGACGGAGTACCGGCGGTACTCTATCGTTTGTTATTGG
>JAGVEK010000073.1 GCA_020058315.1 Candidatus Zixiibacteriota bacterium | reverse complement strand
GAGGGCGGCTGCGCTACATTGTCACCAAGCTGCCCGGTCGCACACCGCGTCCCCAGGGGTGACACTCGCCGCGAAGAACGGTTGCTCGATGCGTAGAAAACTCCTGCTCCTCGGCGGTATCGGCGCGCTGGCTACTTTGTTGCTCGTGGCGGTCAATGTCGCATATCGAATCGAGTTCAACAGTCTGAGCCAATCACTGGATGATCAAGTTGGCAATCAGATGGCGGGGCTGGCTGAGGCACTGGCGGCCAGTATCGAACCGGAAATCATCAGCGGCACGGCCGGCGAGCAGTTTCGCCCTGAAATGTATCTCCGGCTGCGGAACCTGACGCGGTCGTATGCGGCTGCCAATCGGCTCGTCTCGGTTGCGGTGCTTGATACACTTTGGCAGGATCCATTTGCTGATCAACCCGATTCGCTGGGCGCGCTGGTCTTTTCACTTCTTGACCGTGACGGGCAGTGGGCACTGATGTCCGGCCTCTCGTGGACGTCTCCGACCTACCGCTGGGGGGATTCCTATTATCGCAGCGCCGCGGCGCCAATTGCCGACACTGCAGACGGCCGGACAATCGCGATTGTGCGGCTCGAAGCCGATGCGGTGTACTTCGGCGCTCTCGCTGACCTGCGACGGCTGGCGTGGTGGGTTCATGGTTCCTCCGCGATCCTCACTCTGCTTCTGGTCGGTCTGTTTGCATGGTACACCCGCAAGACGCTGGCGTGGGAAGAGCAACTCATGCACTCCGAGAAATTGATCGGCTTGGGGCGTCTGGCGGCGACAATCGCGCACGAAATTCGCAATCCTCTGGGAATCATCAAGGCGACGGCACAGCGTCTTGAACGGGTTGAGGACGCTGCGAAGAAAACCGAGCTGCTGCGTTTCATTCCAGATGAAGTCGACCGGCTCAACCGGATTCTGGGCGGCTATCTCCGGCTTGGATCGCCGTCGGCTTCCCACCCGGTTCTCATCACAATCGAAGAGGAACTTCGGGCGTGGATGGTGAAGTCGTTCGATCATGATGAGAGGACGCGCGGGCGATGGCTGCTTGAAGCCGGACCAACCGGTCCGATTCTGGCAAGCCCGGATGCGCCGGAGCAAGTGCTGATTAACTTGGTGAACAACGCGTTCGATGCATCGCCTCCGGGGGCGTCCGTTGAGATCAAGTGGGGTCCGGCGGGACATAAGCACGGGAGGCTGACGGTCGCCGATCGCGGCACCGGCGTTTCGCGGAAAGATCGCAAACGCGTGTTCGAGCCATTTTACACGACCAAGGCGAAAGGGAGCGGCTTGGGGCTGTATGCCGTGAAGATGATGGTTGAGCAGGACAGTGGAAGGGTCTTCTGCCTGGAGAATCCTGGAGGAGGCGCAATGTTTGTTGTTGAGTGGGCGTTGGCCAAAAGTGGGGTGAGTGCTGGCGACGTGAAATCGCAAACCGCGGGATCACATGTGTAGGGCGGCTGCCGTGACGGATGGCTGCGCAGGACACTCGCGCTGCGGGCAGCCGCCGTCTTCCCACGCGGGAGGAACGGCGGATGCCTCGCTTTGATTGCCCGCGTGTTCACTCTCGATTTGTTGGCCGTTCCTCCATCTGGGCGGGGGAGCGAGGCATCCGCCCTACCTGGCTGCAAGAAGGAAATCGTTTGCCGACAATCAGAGAAATCTCTCAGCAAGGACGAACTGAATGGCCAGGATCTTAATCGTCGATGACGAGGAACGCATCGGGTTTCTGCTTTCGGAGACCCTCAACGATCTCGGACACCGTGCTTCTTACGAAACGGACGGAGGGCGGGCGTTGGAGAAAATCCGCACGACTCCCTTCGATCTTGTGATCACGGATCTGCGCATGGAACCGGTCGATGGGATGCAAATCGTTCAGGCTGTTGTCGGAATGCAGGGAACCGACATTGTCGTGCTGACCGCGCACGGATCGACCGGCGCGGCAGTGACGGCGATGAAGGCGGGTGCGGTTGACTTTCTGCAGAAGCCGCTTGATCTCGATGAAATGACCCTGTGGGTCGATCGCTGGGTGAAGAACCGCCGGCTGGCGGCGCGTGCGGAACGGCTGGATGAGGATCTGAGCGCGCTGACGGATGATGAATTCATCGGCGTTTCACCACCAGTCGAGAAGTTGCGCTCGTTGATCGAGCGCGTGGCCAAGACCGACACAACTGTTCTCATCGCTGGTGAATCCGGCACCGGCAAGGAACTGGTTGCCCGTGCCATCCACAGAGCGTCGCCCCGCGCTCAACGGCCATTTGTGGCCACCAACTGCGCAGCTCTTTCAGAGACATTGCTGGAAAGCGAATTATTTGGTCACGAGAGGGGCGCGTATACAGGTGCGATCAAGCAGCGCGCGGGACGGTTCGAATTGGCCGAGGACGGAACACTTTTTCTCGATGAAATCGGCGAGATTTCAGGCGGCTTTCAGGCAAAGCTGCTGCGCGCGCTGGAACAACGCGAGATCGTGCGTGTCGGCGGAAATGAAACGATTGCGGTCAACGTGCGTGTGATCGCCGCCACCAACAAGAACCTGGAAGCCGAGGTCAACCAGGGGCGGTTCCGCGAGGATCTGTTCTTCCGGCTCAGTGTCTTCCCCATTGTGGTTCCACCTCTGCGCGACCGGCCTGCGGACATCGAACTGCTGGCAGCTCATTTTCTCGCAAAATTGCGGTATCCGTCCGCGCGGATATCGGGAGAGGTCGGTGAGGCACTGAAGGCTTATCACTG
>JAGVEK010000437.1 GCA_020058315.1 Candidatus Zixiibacteriota bacterium | reverse complement strand
TTCGACTTCGAGGGGGTGCCAAAGCGCAAGATCACCCTGATCGAGAATGGCGTGGCGAAGGGCGTGGCACACGACTCCCGTTCGGCCAAGCTTGCCGGTGCCGAATCGACCGGTCATGCGCTGCCCGCCGACAATCCGCGTGGCCCGTATCCCAAGAATCTCGTTCTCGCGCCCGGCGATGCCAGTCTGGATCAGATGATTGCGTCCACCACAACCGGACTTCTCATCACTCATTTCTGGTATATCAACTACCTCAACCCGATGAAAGCCCAGGTTTCCGGATCCACGCGCGATGGCACGTTTCTCATTGAGAACGGTGCCATCACAAGGCCGGTGCGCAACTTGCGGGCGACGCCGGCGATTCTGGAGGCTTTCGCGAAAGCGGATGAGATCGGAAAAGACCGTGTGCTCTATCCCCAATACTCGGCAGTGCTCTACGTACCGGCGATGAAAATCGCCTCCATGACATTCGTGGAGGATTCCGACTGATGAACAGACGCCGTTTCCTGGTTCTGTCAACTTGTGCGGTGGGGGCGGTGCTCCTCCCATTTGAGATGGCCTCGCCGGGCTTGGCCACGGCTGCGCCGGTCGTCCCGAACGGTCAACCGCGCCGGATGCTGTATGGCTCCGCGGGTACGGCGTGTGCCCAGTTCCCGGATTCGATTGCGCCGCCCGACGCCATCTGCCTGTCCGCCGCTTCATTCTAATGGGGGATTCCCCTGATTTCCCGCACCTGCCAGTGATGACAATCGGCGAACTGCGGTGTGAGACCGCCGCGCGGCTGCGTGCCGTGGCCGGCGATCTGGCGGCCTTTGAGGCCGACCGCCTGCTCGGACACCTCATGAAATGTGGTCCGACAGAGCTTACGTTGCGTGCCGCTTTATCCGTGACCGTCTCCGAGGAAGACCAGCTCGCGAGGCTGATTGCCAATCGTCTGACAGGCCGGCCCCTTGCCTATGTCCTCGGGCATGTGGAATTCTATGGGCTGGACCTGCTCTGTGATTCGCGGGCACTCATTCCCCGGCCAGAAACCGAAGAGCTGGTTGCGGTGTCGTTGGACCGTCTTCCCGATCCCGCCAGTGTCATCCGTCCGCTGATCGTGGATGTGGGTACGGGGTCGGGCAACATTGCTCTCGCGATTGCCCAGCAGCGACCCGACGTGCGGGTGATCGCGACAGATATCGACCATGGCGCGTTGTCGCTCGCCGGCGAAAACCGCCGCCGACTGGGCTTCTCCGGCCGCGTGACGCTTCTGGCCGGCCGGTCACTGGCCATGTTCCGGCCTGCGCCATTCGCTGATCTGATCGTTTCCAACCCACCCTATGTCGTGCCGGGAGATCCGAACATTGATCGCTCAGTGATCGATTTCGAACCCCATGTCGCCGTGTTCGCCGGCCCCTCAGGTTTGGAGATTCTCTTCGAGCTGCTGGCAGAGGCCCAAACGCTGCTCAAACCCGGTGGCTGGTTCGTCAGCGAAATGGGTTACGATCAGGGCAACAACATCCGTGATTTCCTGCTCACCCGTCCTGCTTGGGCCGAGCCTGTCATCTACCGGGATCTCGCGTGCATCGAGCGCATCCTGACCGTCCAGCGTGTTTGCTGACCGATCACTCCCCCCCCCACCGATATGCGAATAATGATGTAAAATGATGGGTGCCAATGTCTTGAATGGTCAAGCCGTATGCGCTCCATACCCCGTGAACATCCTGGCAGTCTTCCTATGAATGATGTCGCGGTCACCCGCCACGGCACCATGTCCTAACCCGTTGTCAGCAAAGGTGGATTTGTCATCCCACTTGACGCGGCAATTCAACAAAAAAAACCATTTAGGGTATTGACAGAAACGGCAGGTGGGTCTATATTCTGATCGCCAAGTGATGTTACCACATGCGATATGGTACAAAGCTGAAACACAGGTAGTCCTACAAGAGTCTCGGGTGGCGGCGTGAGCCAACTGACAGATCGAGTTTGACAGTCTCGGACGGCAGACGCAACAACCACCAAAGTCACACCGCGAAGTTCGCGGAAAAGCGCAGTCCCCGCCCACGGCGGGGCTGGAAAGGCAGACAGAAGTAAGACGGTTCGGCTCGCGAGAGTGGCCCAATGATTGGGTAGTCTTGGATCCGGACGACAGGTCAACGCAAGTGACAGTGGAATCGCGAATTGGGAGGATGTGCATGGTCCACGCGCCTATCATTCCTTCGAGTCCCTTGTCCTGTCAGCGGCCCTCCGCCGAGGCCTCGCGGCTTGGTGCGGTCTGTTTCGTCGTGCATCCTGCCCGGGTGAACGCCTCTGTGGCCAGTTCGTTTTCGAACGAGTTTTGAAGCGTATCCGCGGCGCCTCAAATCATCGGGCCGTCGCATTGAAATGGAAACCTAAACCAATGATGTCAACCAGCAAACTCAACCAGATTTTGGTGAAAGGAGGTGTTGCGAACGAAGAGTCTTTAAACGCTCGCTTTAACCAACTGAAACCGTGAACGATTTAGGCATCTACGGAGGTGAGGTTTAGAGAAAATCGGTATTGAGGCACAAAGCAAACGCTCGACGCAAAATCAGGGGGAATGACTATCGCGTGAATTCCCCGACAGAACGTGTCTCTCATTGGGGAATTCGAATTGTCAACTCAGAGGAACTTAAAAGGAGCAAAACAGATGAAGCGTTTTGCATTAACAATTTGCCTGGCAGCCAGTTTGGTGTTCCTGTTTGGTGCGGTTGCAGTGGCGCAAAATACTCTGGTCATCGAGAGTAAGAACGTGGCCATGGGTGGGTCGACCTCGGTCGGCATTGCCATTACCAACGCGGGCCTTGTCAAGAACATCATCGTACCATTGGCAATCCGTGAGATGGACCCAGGTTCATACATCACGGCTTTGTCAGGGGGAAGAACACCGGGTGGAC
>JAGVEK010000340.1 GCA_020058315.1 Candidatus Zixiibacteriota bacterium | reverse complement strand
TAATCCCGAACCAGTCAGAGAAGACGTCGACAAGAGTCCCAAAAGGACGATGCGGGATGAAGAACTGAATGATACAGACGATGCCGACAAAAAAGGCGATGGCGGTCGGGATTTCGCGGCGCATATCGAGACTCAGTCATTACGAGCAGGGGGACGCAATCTCAACTCTCCGTACCAACAGGAGCGCTGAGATTGCTTCGTCACTTCGTTCCTCGCAATGACACCTCTTCACTTTCAATGCCACAAGCCACGGATCACTGAACCTCGAACCACTGGCCGATGTTGTAGTGCCCCAGCTTGTTCAGGTCACTCGTCTTCAAGCTGACTGCTCCGATGCTGGTCATCACAATACCGACGAGAATCGCAATCAGGATCAATGCCTTGCCCAAGTCCTGACCCTTCAGACTGCCCAGTAGTTTCGGCTCTTTTGACAGATAAGCGGAAGCCGCGAACAGTTCCTCGCCAATTAATGTGTAATCGCAGGCCGCGACAAAGAACGGTAACTGAGCAGGCATGGCTGTCCCGGCGATCTGGATTGCACCGATCGAATTGCCGGTCTCCGCCAGAATCAGCGATTCGGCATAGAAAGCACCCATGAAAAAGAGCGTGGCCGGCTTGTCGCGCATCACCAGCCCGTCGATCCCGGCGGCATACCCGAACTGGTCGTCGGTCAGGTAGTAGACCATACCATCGTTGTATGCCTCAGGCCGACCGGCATTGAGATAAGCCTCTTTGACCACTTCTCGGCAGGTCACCATCACCAGCGAACGCGAAACCGGCACTTCGAGAGTGGCTTCGTACTCCGCAGCTACCTTGGCAACCCGGCCCAGAATGGTGATGCCTGCCAGGGTCTGGACTTCATCCATGTCCTGCGTGCCGGGAATATAGAAGATCTTACGGCCCATTTCGGTGGCGCGTCCCACGGCCTCATCGACCGCATCCAATCCGGCAATCTTACGAATGAACAACTCCTTGCCGGACGAGGCCTTCTGGATGAAATAGAGGATGGCTCCGCAGACGATGATGACCGCCAGCAGCGCGTTCAAACGCCCCATGTGGAACCACTGACCCTTGGAATAAGCTACTGCGCTTGGATTGGAGCGCTCAGTGACATTGATCGGCGGTCCGCCGAGAGACGGAGCAGCAGCGACCGCCTCGATTACATATATGTAGGGGACGCCGTCCTTTGTCTGTCCGTCGGTGAACTCGGTATTGCCCGCAGTGGCAGAGCCCACCTTTTCGAATGTACCGGCACCAGTCCCCGACGAGATGGCACGGAGGATATCGTAGGAGAGCACATTCTTGTGGCCTGCCCCGTCATCCGGCGAGGGGGTCCATGTGACTCGGATCGATCCCCCCCCGTCGTTCGGTGCATCCTCGGCCTTGACGTTGGCTGCAGGACCCGGTGGCGGTGGTTGGGCGACGACCGGTGGCGGAATGGCTTCCTGGGCCCATGCCAATGGCCCAAAACACAAAACAAGACTCAAGAGGAGCAGGCAAACCGAAGCGCGGGGGACCCGGGGACCGGCGGCCTGTATGTGTCTCGGAGTGGGCAAGCGACTTCGGGTGACGCTATCGCTGATTCAACTTCATCCAAGCCATGTCCCGCCCGCGCGGGCAGGGGCGCAACAAAGCCAAACTACTTCCGTGATCTAAGGGTGTCAAGGCGAATGTCCAAGCTGCAGCCAGCCGAATCGCCAACCGACTCGGAGAGTGCCAGTTCAGGATGTGACATCCCACCCATAAGCGGACAGGGGGCTTCAAGCCCCTTGTCTTCAGCGATGTAGACTTGCCGATCTAAGGCTGTCAAACCTCTTCAATCATCTCGACGTTGGCGCGCGGGATGATGGCGCGTTCCTTGCCATCAAATTCGACCTCCAAGACCCGTGCGGATGATTCTGATTCGAGTTGCTGGAGTGGAGCGGGCAAATTGGAGACTCGACCCAACCGCCCGAAATGTGGCTGGCGGATGACGCGCACTGGTGAACCAACCGTCAGTCCCATGATTTCGGGTTTGGGGACATTTTCCGGCACCGCGGGAATGTCTTTCGGGATCACGACCTCGGGACGGATCACGCCGGCGCGAATCTGAGTCGCGCCGTTGATGCAGGCGAGCTTGCCCTCGTGGCGCTTCAGCAGCTCGAATGTCTTCTGGGCCATTGCGATCTGCCCGAACCCCTCGGTTACGACCAGGGTGATTCCCAAGCCTTCAGACCCGGTGATGGCCACGCCGAGGTCATAACCGAGGAAATCGCGCAGATCGCGATCGTCGAAGCCGCCCACCACAATACCCTTGGCGCCGACTTGGATGGCTTTCTTCAGGGCAGCAGCGGTCACCTGTGAACCGCCGACTACCACTTTCCCGGCGCAAGCTGGTGTGATCTTGCCATCATCGAGAACTTCGTTGTGATCAGCGCACACCACCTTGATCTCGCCGTGTGTCTCACCGCCGATGCCAAAGATCCCCTGCACAAATGCGCCAATGGCGGCCACGGAAACACCCTCATCAGGGTGTATCGCGATCACCTCTCCCTTGAGGTATGCCTTCACCTGCACCGGCATCGGCTGCCCACGCAGGAGCACCTGGCCGGTGACATGCGACACATTCTCGATGGTCCCATCGGTTTTCGACGTGCATTCGGACTTGAACAGCCCGAAGAACGAGGCCGACCGGGCGATCACTTCGCCTTTCTTGACCGGGTCGCCTTCTTTCTTAAGCATGCACTCCGGGATGTCCTCCGGCGGAACGCCAAGGATATTGGCGACATTGACCGGTTCGACCGGTCCAGGCAGATGGGTCTGCGCCACCACGGTATCTGGTTCGACCCGATCGCCTTTGGAGACGATCACGTCACCCTTCAGGGGCAAGATGCGTTCTTTGACCAGCCAAACCTGGTCAGTGACTTTCAGTCCGGGGGTGTATGCGTGGGCCATTGTTCTCTCAGTTCATCGAAGGCGTATTCAACACGCCGCTACGAAATCATGACCAGATTGCGATTGCTGGACTCCGTCGGTAGGGGCGCATTGCATGCGCCCTTTCTCCGTCAAAGAAACACGGGCTGAATTGTCCCGGGAAATGGTGGGCCGAGCCCACCCTACATTCGCTCTAGTGCCTCTCTCGGGTAAATATCCAACTCCAGCATCCACTCTTTCAACTTCGCCACCCGCATCTTGTCGTCGGTCGGCACCACAAACGGGCGGCCACGGCCATCGAGAATCAAACCCACGACTCCACCTGAAACCGTCTGCTCGACTTTGGCGCCCTTGCCGGCACCCAGATCGTAACCACGGGCGGGTTCGAACACGGCTTTGGCTGTTGCGGGAAGTCTGGTCTTTTCATCGGTGCCGAGCGGGATCAACTTCATGGTGCCAAACTCGAGGCTCCCTTTTTCCACTTTGCCGCCCGGAAGTTCAATCTCGTAATTCATGACCGAACCCTTCCCTGACTTCGTCTCTCCGGCAGGGGCAATACAAGTTCCGAGGTGGATCAGGCAGTCTTTATTGAAAACCTCAGTCGCGGCCAAGGGATGTACCTCGGCTAAGACTCCCAGTTGCGGCATCATGAAGATCGAGTCAACCGCCAGCCTCGTGATCCCCTCGGGCAGGAACGCGTCGATCAACATCAGAGCCGCCTGTTGGCGGCGTGGCGCATGAGACAAAACCCCGCCGGAACCGATTAACATATTCAACGTCATCATGTTAACCAGAGTGCCTCCAGAGGACGATTGCTCGAACGCGTCCGCGATGGTACGCTGCTGCTGGACACCCTTTAGGACTGTTGCGAATGACTTGTGCTGAACAAAAGCAAGACGTAGCGCCTCTTTGGCAATCGCCTGCTCGAAGATCAACTCCTCCATCATCTGGGGGATGGTCGTCGGTCGGATCATCTTGTTCTTGACCCGGTTGCGCAGGTCGCGCTCGTCCATGTGGAACGGCACCCAGCGCATGACATTCGCAAGACCCGCTTCGGCGAAGACGTTCGAAATCGAATACGACATTCCCAAGTTGGCCGAGACCGTTCGGTTGAAGACACCCTGGAAGACACTGAAAACATCGGTGGTCGCTCCGCCGATATCAACACCCACGACCTCAATTTTCTCAATCTCCGAGACACGTTTGATGATCGATCCGACCGCCCCGGGAGTGGGCATGATTGGGGCATCACACCAGGACATCAGTTTCTTGTATCCCGGCGCCTGCGCCATGACATGTTCCATGAATAGATCATGAATCTTCTCGCGCGCGGGCAGGAGATTCTCACGCTCCAGCACTGGCCGCAGGTTGTCGACCACCGTCAGGTCAGTCTTCTCAGCCAGCGTCTCTTTGACCAGTTCGACCGCATCCTTATTG
>JAGVEK010000512.1 GCA_020058315.1 Candidatus Zixiibacteriota bacterium | reverse complement strand
GGGAACAGTCGTCAGCGTCACTGATAGGAACGTGAGAACGTAAGTCACCACAGATCGAAATCGCATTCTCAACCTCCCGTCATGAGGACAGATGGACGGCTGCTACTGCAGCAATTCGTGAGAGCGCGCCACAACAACTCGCGCGAATGCATATCCCGCGTCGAATGTGCACCGACCGCAACCTTGAAACCAGCCTCACAACTGCTGTTCGCTCCACCGTGCCACCCGGTGGTCCCCTCGTGTGGTCGAGGGATCACCAACGTTTCACCGGCCAAGTTAGACTTATCCGCCCATGTGTCAAGTCGATATTGCCAAGATGAATTCGGTCATGTTTCGCAAGTCACTGACGTTCATCGGGAAACGGGCATTTGGAACTTCGTGCCGAAGCCTGGTCTTGGGTGACGGGATGAATCAGGAAAGAAGCGATGCGCACCAGCCCGCAGCTTCAGCGGGCTACGAAGATGGAGGGAGGACAGACGCGGGCAATCGTGGACCGACGAGGCTCAATCTGGATCCGGAGCAAGGTCTTGGAGCTGTTGAGTGCAGAACACGAGTCGAATGCCGGCCTGATCGCTGCCGTAGACAACCCGCTCGGCCAGCAGGTGGACGATCCAGGTCTTCCCCTGCGGGTAGAGCACATCCCAGAGGTCACCGAACTCGGCCAGCGCGGTGGCGACGTGTTCGGGATCGATGGCCGGTGGCAGGCGTAACTCCAATCCCCGTAACGAGCTTCTGCCTCTGTGCCACAGGGTTTTCCATTGACTCGCCGCGCGGCCGTCTTTATGATGGTGTGCTGAGAAGGCCACGCATGGACAACTCCCTCCAACAGACGCTATCTCCCATCGCCGACGGTCTAAAGGACTTCGAGCGGGCGTTCGCGGCGGCTCTGGGTGACCATGCCGGACTGATTGGGGCGATGGCGTCGCATGTGCTGTCGTCGCCCGGTAAGCGTATTCGCCCGGCCATGTACCTGCTGACGTCTGCGATTGCGCGGGTCGACGACCGGCCGGTTCCTGTGGATGGGGCTGTCGCGATAGAGCTCATCCATACGGCCACCTTGCTGCACGACGATGTCAATGATGGCGCAGAACAGCGTCGCGGGCGCCCAGCCGTGAACCGTGTTTGGGGGAATCTGCCGGCTGTTTTGATGGGGGACCATCTGTTCGCCAAGGCGTTCCGCATCATGGTTCGCCTCGGTAATCCAAGAGTTCTGAATGCGATCTCGCACGCGACCGAGCGGGTTGCGGTCGGCGAATTGTTGCAGGTTCAGGAAATTCGGAATTTCCAACTGCGTGAATCCGGCTATCTGCGAATCATCGGTGACAAGACCGCGTCGTTGTTCGCGGCTGCCTGCGAGTCGGGATCCCTGCTCAGCGGCAGCGACCGTTGGGCGGTACAGTTTCGTTCGTTCGGGGAATCTGTCGGACTTGGTTTTCAGATTGCCGATGATCTTCTGGACTACAAGGGGGATGAGGCTCTCACCGGCAAGCCGGTCGGAAACGATCTGCGTGAGGGCAAGATCACGCTGCCTCTGATCTTTGCCCTTCAGCGTGGCACGGCAATCGAGCGGGATCGGATCCTGGATCATCTGTCGAATGGTCACGCCGAAGGCAGCTTTGCAGAGGTTGTCGGTTTTGTCGAGCGCTACGGCGGCTTCGCCTATGCCCGTCAGCGTGCCGAAGACTGCTGTGCGACAGCTCTCGAACATATCAAGGACATCGACGATTCCGTCCATAAACGCGCCTTGGAAGCGCTGGTTACTCACACGATCAGCCGCCAGTCGTAGGGAATGCCCAGGACCGGTGGATCCATCACGTGGAGCCTTGATCCTACCTGCCGCCTTTTCCTGGCGGCGAATGACTTTGTCGAGTGTAGAAGCACCTGTCGTCCCGTAGCCCGCCGCGGCGGGGCCTGACAGCCCGCACCCATGACCCATCTCGCACTCATCCGTCTGACCTCAGCAAGCTGGTACTGGGCGGCGCTCGCGCTGCTCCTGGCGCTGATTGGGATCGTGTACTACTATCGCCGGACCGTGCCTCCCTTGCGCCGTTCGATCAAGACCCCGCTGGTGATCTTACGCTCCATCGCTGCCATTGCTCTCTTCCTTGCGCTTGCCGATGCACTTTGGGCCGCGATCAAATCGGAGCGGCATCTTCACGATCTGATTGTGTTTACGGACCGGTCGGCCAGCATGAAAGAGACGGATGATCTTCCGGCAACTCGGTTTGATCGTGCTGGTGCGTACTCTGATCGCATCAAGGGATCTCTCAAGAACAAGGCAACAATCCACGAATTCTACTTCGCGGATTCTCTTCTCACGGCGCCGGCGTTGCCGGACTCGTTCGGCTCGTCGACCGCCTTGGGCGACGGACTGGTTTCACTTGCGGCCAGGCTTCGCGATCTGAATCCTCGTGCGGTGGTTCTTCTGAGCGATGGGGCCAGCAACCGGGGGACCGATCCCGCGGAAGCGGCGAGTCGGCTGGGTGTGCCCGTGATCGCCGTTGGGTTTGGAAAGACGGCGGGAACAGTGGCGCGCGTGGTCGAAGCCTCGGCACCAGAAGTGACTCTCACGGGAAAGCCCTTCGAGATCACCGGGGCGCTGCAGGGCGGGGGGAGCGATCAAAACGTCACACTGCGCCTGACCAGCCATGGCCGCACGGTCGTCCAGCAATCCGCGGTTTTGGGTACCGGAGGTGTGCGGACTCCCTTCAGTCTGTCCGCAGTAGCGGATTCGCCCGGCGTACACGATTTCCGCATTGATGTGGTGGGCGCCGACGGTCGTTCAGACCCGGCCGCGGGCCGGACGCTGTT
>JAGVEK010000189.1 GCA_020058315.1 Candidatus Zixiibacteriota bacterium | reverse complement strand
GCCTCAGCAATCTGGCGCAGCTACTCCAAGACACGAACCGTCTGGCTGAGGCCGAGCCGCTGATGCACCGGGCGCTGGCCATCAACGAGCAGTCCTACGGGAAGGACCACCCCAATGTCGCCATCCGCCTCAACAACCTGGCGCAGTTGCTACAGATCACGAACCGTCCAGCGGAGGCCGAGCCGCTGATGCGCCGGGCGCTGGCCATCAACGAGAACTCCTACGGGAAGGACCACCCCGAAGTCGCCACAGACCTCATCAACCTGGCGTCATTGCTTCAGGCCGCGAACCGACTGGCGGATGCCGAGCCGCTGATGCACCGGGCGCTGGCCATCAACGAGCAGTCCTACGGGAAGGACCACCCCAACGTCGCTATCCACCTCAAGAACCTGGCGATGCTACTCCTGGACACGAACCGTCTGGCGGAGGCCGAGTCGCTGATGCGCCGGGCGTTGGCCATCGACGAGAACTCCTACGGGAAGGACCACCCCGAAGTCGCCACAGACCTCAACAACCTGGCGCAGCTACTCCAGGACACCAACCGTCTGGCGGAGGCCGAGCCGCTGATGCGCTGGGCGCTGGCCATCAACGAGCAGTCCTGCGGCGAGAATCACCCCAACGTCGCCATCGACCTCAACAGCCTGGCGATGCTACTCCAGGACACGAACCGTCTGGCGGATGCCGAGCCGCTGATGCGCCGGGCGCTGGCCATCGACGAGCAGTCCTACGGAAAGGACCACCCCAAGGTCGCCATCCGCCTCAGCAACCTGGCGCAGCTACTCCAGGACACCAACCGTCCGGCGGAGGCCGAGCCGCTGATGCGCCGGGCGCTGGCCATCAACGAGCAGTCCTGCGGCGAGAATCACCCCAACGTCGCCATCGACCTCAACAACCTGGCGGCGTTGCTCCAGGCCACCAACCGTCTGGCGGATGCCGAGCCGTTGCTGCGCCGGGCGTTGGCCATCGACGAGAACTCCTACGGGAAGGACCACCCCGAAGTCGCCACAGACCTCAACAACTTGGCGATGCTACTCCAGGACACGAACTGTCTGGCGGATGCCGAGCCGATCTTACGGCGAGCTGTGGACATTCTTCTCAGGTTCGCCGGCGCAGCCAGCCATCCTCATCCGCACATGCGGGCAACAGTGGACCATTACGCCGAACTGTTACAGCAGATGGGTCTGAGCGAGGACGAAATCCGCGTCAAGCTGGCGGAGTTGACCTGTTGATCGGGTAACTTTTCGAGCTTCCGAACCCAGCCTCAAGACGCGCCACCGAGTGGTCGAACGAACTGCCGAAACTGCGGACAAATGTCGGCTTCGGCGAGTTCATCCGGCGTCATCCATGCGACGGCGTCATGCTCCTCGCTGAGCTGAACTTCGCCGCTGTCAACGCGCGCACGCATAAACAGGTAGGCAACTTTGCGATCGGGAAGATCCGATTCGCAGGCGCCAAGAACCTTCTCAAGCGTCACACTAAGCCCCGTCTCCTCAGCGACCTCGCGGACCAGGGCCGCATCGAACGATTCGCCAGCGTCGATCTTCCCGCCGGGGAAGTCCCACCGGCCGGCGTTGTTTTTGGAGATCTGCGATCGCCGGATCACCAGGTAGCGGCCATACCCGTCGTGGATCAGGGCCTTGACGGAAAGCAAGAACGGCTTACCTGCCATAAGGAAATCCTTCCCCGATCCCCATGCGCCATCCTATGGCGGCATGATTCACCAGGAGATTCGCGGGGGCAATTCGACAAGCACAAATCAGCTGCCATCGGCCGAGTCGTCTTGTCCGATGCCCGGCCTCTTCGGAAACCATCCACTGAACCCCGAGAGTCACGCTTGACGTTAGGTCTGCGCCGGTGGCACTAATTCGTATCCTCCCGCCGCCAAGATCTCGGGGAAGGCTCGGACTGCCTTCCAATCGAATTCACTGATTTCGTCAGGGAGCTCGACCCATGGCTTCAAGAATGGCGAGAGCCTCTTGTCGTCGTCCTTTTTTGAGGCACGTCGCCAGCCTGCTCGGAGCCGCTCGACGTTCCATCGCCCATGCTCTTTCTCGGCCAGAACCTTTACGTCTTCCTCCGGCATTACGATGGAGGTGCTTACTTTCTCCACCTTGCGAATTGTAAATCCCCTTGCGCGAAGTATCCGAAACGCGTAGGCGGCCTGCTCTCTGCTGGATTGCTTGTAATCCTCCGGAAGTACCTCCCAGGGAAGAGTATTTGGTTTCTTGTGATCAGGTTTGGTTCCCTTGCGGTACGTCTCGTGGACGAGCCGTCCCATACGTTCCAACTCGTCTTTAGAGAAGTCGTGGGCCCCGACTTGCGCAAAGGCTTGTGCCGTCATCGGATCGTTCGGCAGAGGCAACAGAGTGGGCAGCTTGGACCAATCCGGATCGCGCAGCACGTCATCGGCAGAGCGCTCACTCGATTCCACCAGACCCACCAGGGCGCCCAGACTCAATGCCAGGGCATACTCGAACCGGCTTATTCGTCCACCATTGATGCCCAAGAGGCGCACATCGGTGGGGTCCACGCCGGCGGCAAGAATGTCCAGCCACATCTGCAACGGCTCCGCAAGCCCTAGCGTCTCCTTTGTGCCGCTACGCACGTGCCGATCGTAATGATCCGACCTACTTCGAACGAACTCGGGCTGGTAGCCGATCAGAGTGAAGGATTTCCTACCGGCGCTTTTGAGGTCCGATGCAACCTCTCCCACAATTCCCGGTATGCCGGCGGTCGTTCCACCTGAAATCACAAGGCCATCATAGCCTTCTAGGGCAGCCCTTAAGAGCTTGCGATACGAGGTCATTCGTTCTTGCCATTCAGGGGCGGTGCCGCCAGCCACGATCAGTACCCGCTGGCCAGACCTGAAGTCCTTGAAGCTTACTTCGCGGCGCACAGCCTCAGTGATTGGTCCTGGCCGACCGCTCTTAAGCCAGAAACCAATTCGCAGGAGTTGCTCCGCCCAACCGATTTCAGGATTGGCAGGTTGACCGCGGCCCTGGATTCGTTTCAAGAACTCCAACTCAGCTTCGAAATCTTCCTTTGACCATTTTGGTTTCTCGTCAACCGAGAAGAAACAAATCGCCTTTGAATAATGATCGAGCGATTCAGTATCCTTTCGCAGCAAGAGGAACAGGCGAGCCATCGTGAACCAGGCCCTAGGTATTTGTAATCCAGCGTCCACGTGAGCGCGGCAGGTGGCGATCGCTTTCAGGATTGCGGGTCGAGCGCTATCGAGAATAGCGGGTTGGCTCGTGTGGTCGAGGTTGTACGCCAATTGTGAACAAAGGATATAAGGATCTTCGGGGTCGAGCTGAAGAGCACCCCTATATTGTTGGCATGCTTCTTGACGGTCGGAAGTGTCCGCCAGGATCGCCATTGCTGTCGCCCGCAGCTTGCGATCGGTTGTCGACATGGTGGTGTCATCCTCGACTTCTTCAGTTGTAGCCGCCGCAACGGCTTCACGAAGCAAGCTTTGACCCAACTTGAATCCCTCAGCCGCGGGTGTGCAATGATGCAGCTCAATCAGTGCAGTGCCCAGCTCGACGCGAATCGGCAAGCTCATCGGCCCCATCGTCGTGAAATGCGGCTTCAAAGTGTCTATCGCTTCGCCCAGCCTTCCGCCTGCCCGCAGCAAGCGAGCCAAGCGCAAAGCAATGGGATCCTTGTTCTCGGCTTTCGCCTCGACGTCGAGAACGAGTTTGACGATCTTGATTTCCTTATCGAGCTCCGACGGCTTCATGTAGGCCGAATAACTTCCCAAGAAAGGCTGTATCCCTCGCTCGAACTCATTTAGCGCTTCGTCAGCGTCTTCAAGCAATGCCGCGATGCGATGCCCGAGGCGCCGCAAACGGGTTGGTATTTGAAACGGAGGCTTGTACAAGCGATCGTGCATGGTGGCGGCCCAGGCATGTTGCGCCACAGTGCGCACCTGGATCTCTGCCTTGAGCCCCTTCGCGATGACCTTCGCCGGGACTTGGGCACCAAGGATACTTGGTTGATGGACCTGAACGATGTAGTGGAGCGAACGGTACCCGAACTCGGTTTCCTTCAATCGGCTGGCCGCATCGAGACTATTGGCCTCGTCGATCTTGAAATTCGCGCGTACAAACTGACAAATTGCCTTCACGTCGTCCTGGGTGTTAACAATTACGCGGGCGCCGCAAAGATCGGTCATTTCACGAATGGGATTTTTGTACTTCTTACGTGCCGCTTTTTCGGCAAAGCTAGCAATCGACTTGGGACGGGCGCTCACAATGGCGAGTGGAGCATAAAGCACGCACGCACTCTTCAGAACATCTTCCAACGCTTTGGCGTATTCTTTGTAGTCCGGCAACTGCTCGGCATATTCGCTAATCTGCCGTCTGAGCTCCGCCTCCTCATCCAGCATACGTTCCTGGCCCATGAAGTCTGCCTCCCTTAATCAGCGCCATCGAGCTGCCTTTGCCGCCCGTTGTGATGCAACCGTCCTAGTGAGAAACCTTCTGTAAGTATACCGTTAAAAACGCATGGAGCGTCGGTGTTAACTCGAGCCTCAAGACCTCGTTTAGTTGGATCCAGCGGTACTCGTCATGCTCGTCGCTCAGGCCAACCTCGCCGGACAAGACTCGGGCTTCGAGGAACAGGACGGCTAACTTCATTCCCGGCATATCATACTGCGTGGCGCCCGCCACGCGATCTAGCACAATCGTCAGACCCGTCTCCTCCGCCACTTCGCGAACCAGCGCCGTGTCAAACGCCTCGCCTGCATCCATTTTGCCCCCGGGCGGTTCCCACGTTCCGGCGAAGCGTTTAGAAATCGACGCACGCCGCAAGAACAGGATGCGTCCCGAATCGTCCCAGACCAAGGCCTTCACGGCAAGGCCGAAGGGTTTTGCTTGCATGTTGTCTTTTCCTCATCCCGCGCTACCGCAACAGCGTCGATAACCTACACAACGAGCCTCGCCAACTACTCAAGCAATGGATCCGAATTGAATTTGTCGAAGAGAGCCGCCTGACGATAGCGCAGCGGACCAAGGAGGTCCTCCGGTGCGAAACCAGAGATGTAAGAGACCGTTCGTCCGTCCGGCTTGCGACTGTTCAGGATATCAACGTGAAACCGACGATACTCGTATTCAGGCCACTGTCGTAGCAAAAAGTTCGGGTCGGTAGCTACGGCTATGAATGACCGGGTTTGGTCGTGTGCGTCTTCGATGACGGGCAGAAAGTCCGCGTCGTGAATCGACTCCTCGCTGAAGAACACGGAGACGTTCTTCTTCTGGGACAAGAATTCATAGACACGTCGGGCATAAGCCACGTCGGGAGCAGTGAAGCTGATAATAACCTGACAGTCTGACCCGTGTGGGACTGGCTCTGCAACACGCAGCGACAAATACCGGGCGATGATCCGCCGAGTCACGGGACACAGATCGAACTTCTTCTCGGATGACTCGAACTCGCGGACGCCAGCAGTGGACCGGATGGGAGCCAGTCTCGGCAAAAACCGATCATAGACGATGTGTTCCAGCTCGTGTCCGTCGTAACGACAAGCGTCGTAAAACACATGGTCAGGAACGAACTCCGTTGTCCCCAGCGCGAGCTGCCGATTCAGCCGGAATACTTCAAACAAGCCTATCGGCGCGTTCTCCAGGAGGCCCCTCGTCATCTCTCCGTCACACAGGACGGCATCCTGGTCCACGCCTAGCTTCGCGATCCGATCGATCTCGATGCCGAAGTCCAGAGCATTGATGTTGATGAAGCAATCCGTCACCATGTTCGCTTCGGTATTTCCCACTCGCGTGTAGAGCTTGTCAGGCCCGGGGAGCCACATGAGCGGGATTTGTCGTTCCTGAAACCTCCCAAGATCGATATTCAATCGCTCGGTCCACAAACGCCGGGCTACGGAGAATTCGGGCCAGTCAACCGGCTTGCCCGCGTCTCCTGCGAAGACATACCGCCTCTTGTTCTTCGAATCGATGACCAACAGCTCTTCGCGGAGCTCCCGTTCAGCGGCCTCAAGTGGATCCGCCAACTCCTTCCGCGAGTCGCAGCCCCCATTGGCGATGTTCCAACCTACCGGATGGATATCACGATAGAACAGGCAGTAATAGTCTTTGTCGGCCATCCGGATGACCGGCAGCGCTCCGCCGCTGGCGTGCCTGAAAAGGAAATCGGGGTCATCAAACTCGTAAGCCGCGCCCTCGCCTAGGAGCAGGAACGCATCCAGTTCCGCTTGGATGCGGGTCGCCTTGGCGTCGAACTCAGGCATCTGAGCCCGCAGGTGCCGCACCCCCGGCCGTCCCCAGATCGCCGGTGTCCCACCGTCAAAATGGACATCGAGCCGACTACCGCCCTCCTCCCTGGTAAGTGACTCAAACTGACCGATTTTAGGCCGCCAGGAGTTTTTCGAGGCGGCGGATCACGGTTCGCTCATGACTCACCTTGGCCACTTCTTTGACCGCTTCGTTC
>JAGVEK010000442.1 GCA_020058315.1 Candidatus Zixiibacteriota bacterium | reverse complement strand
GCAGCGACAACAACTTCAACGGCACCAAAGGCAGCGGCGGCCCGGTGGCGGAATTCGTCGAGCGCGGAGCAGCGAACCGTTCATGGCTGGCTCAGGCCTTTGCGCTGGCGCGCAGCAAAAAACTGGCTGGCATCCTGATCGTGATTCAGGGCAACCCGGGCTTTCATGCCGCCAATGCCGGAAACCCAAGCCCCGGCTACCGCGACTTCCTGATCCGCCTGTACCAGGAAACCCGTGCCTTCGGCGGCCAAGTCGTATTGGCGCATGGCGACACGCACCACCATCGGATCGATCAACCGATGGAAGACCCGGACACAAGAGAAACGGTGAAGAACTTCACACGCGTGGAGACCATCGGCTCGCCCTTCTTCGGCTGGATCAAGGGCACGGTGGATGCTGCCGACCCGCAGGTATTCAGGTTCTCGCCGCGCTTCTGGAAGACGCGGCCGCAAGCCGATTGAGTCAGTGAATTTCGTCGTCCGGCGGAATTGGCGCCGGCAGGACGAGAATTCCTTCCTCGAGCAGATCGCGGGTTTCGTCGGCCGTCGCGATGCCGCGGATAGTGCGCGCAGGAGCCTCGTCATAGTGAATCCGACGCGCCTCTTCGGGGAAGCGCTCGCCGACGTTCTCCGCCTGCCGCGCCATGGTCACCAGGGCCTGATGCAACTGCGCGGCGCCGGACGCTACTGCCGTCGATGGCTTTTCCGGCTGAGCGGCCTCGGTTGCGCCGCGCAATACGTGGGGCGCCGAGGGCAACTGGCTCACCGCCGATGTCTGGCATTGGGGACAGTGCACCAGATGACTTTGGGATTGTTCGCGAAACGCGTCGCCCGAAGCAAACCAGCCTTCGAAGCGGTGTCCGTGGTCACAGAGAAGATTGAGAACTATCACGCGTTTGGGTGGCTGGTGCCCGGAACCGGAATCGAACCGGTATGGCTTGCGCCGAGGGATTTTAAGTCCCTTGTGTCTACCAATTTCACCATCCGGGCCCGAGATGTTGCTCGACGCGGGGGAACACTGGAGGCGCGACCCGGAATCGAACCGAGGTACACGGCTTTGCAGGCCGCTGTGTTTTGTAGTAAATCAATCACTTACTATGCACATCCACCCGCTATCCGCCCGCTCCAAATATCCAACATGCCAGTCTGCAGGAAATCTTGCATTACGGCCGACATGATAGCCGATACTGGCGTTGCCACTTTGCCGCTCCTTACTTGTTGCAATATTTGGCACCGTCGTGAGCACCAGTTTTCTGCGCATCATTGCCGCTGTTGAACCTGCTGTTCAACGGCAGCGATGACCGCGAGCCACGCCTGCTCTTCAAGGACGGAACATCGCTGTCCAAGGTCTATGCAAACTGCAACTCGATCTTGCCGGCGCGCCGACGCACGGGACCAACGACGATTTTGACGTCATGGCCCAACTTCGCCACCAGTTCCAGCAACTTGGCTTCGCTGACACCGCGGAACTGCCCTCTGGTAATGCGCGACACCTTTGACTGCTCAATGCCGAGCAATGCGGCGGCACCGTCTTGCGTCAGGTGGCGCGCCTTGATTGCGCGCGCGATCTCCGCGGCAAGCTGAGACTTGCGCTGCATCTCCGGCGCGTCGGCATAACCCAAGTCGGCATAGACGTTGGTGCTGCCTTCTTCGATGGTAAGTTCGTCATTTCCATTCATCATCGAGCTCCTTTCTGTTTTTGCCAATTCTCGAAATCCTGTTTCGCGGCCTTCAGACGGGCACTGATCATATCCATATCTTCCTTGGGCGTTTTGATGCCACTCTTGGACTTCTTCTGGAAGCAATGCAGAACATAGACCCATCCGGGGAACTTGACCGTGTAGACAGCACGGTAGGTGTCGCTGCGGAAATCTTCGACCACTTCCAACACGCCCGCAGAGCCAAATCCACTCAATGCTTTGGCGTCCTGATGCTTGCCGCCCGCTTGTGCGAGATCAATGGCGTGCCCGAATAAGTCTTTAACGTCCTCAGGCATTGAATCCAGATCGCGCTTGGCTGATCCAATCCATTTGAGGGGCTTTCGAGCCTGCTTTGACATTCGCTGCATTATGCCCATATGGGCATATCCCTGTCAATCGGACCTGGAAGGCAATATTGATCCAGTTCGTTATCCATGGCAGGTGTTTCCAAGCATCCAGACTATCGGGCTGAGATCCTCGGGAGCAAGACCTCGCCAGAAAATATAGGCTCCACTTCATGACATTTATATGTGCGACTGTCGTGATCGCCTGAAGAACTCATGCTATTTTTTGGCATGTTCATGCTAATATTTAGCCATGTCGATCGCCACTTCACTTTTTACTGACAGCCAATCCCGCGTGTTTCAGTGGCTTTTTGGCCAGCCTGGACGTGCTTATCACCTGAGCGAATTGCGTCGCCTCACGGGCTTGGGCAGTGCCTCCTTGCAAAGAGAATTGAACCGGTTGGCTGATGCGGGTCTGGTCCGTTCCGAGCGGATCGGCAACCTGAGACGATTCCAGGCCAATCCGCAAAGCCCGGTTTTTAGCGAGTTGGTCGGGCTGACGCGAAAAACGCTGGGGGTGGAGCCCCTAATGCGCGATGCGCTGCTGCCACTGGCCCCCAGCCTGCAAGGGGCATGGGTTTATGGCTCCGTGGCGAAACAAACCGACACGGCGCAGAGCGACATAGATGTGATGCTTGTCGGTGAAGACCTGTTGCTGAGTAGCATCCTTGAGTTACTGGTCCCGCTGGAAGCCCAATTGGGACGAAAAATCAATCCAACCTGCTACACCCCGGCCGAATTTGAGCGCCGTCGTGCTGAACCCGATTCATTTGTGAATCGAGTCCTGGCGCAGCCCATTCTTCCATTGATTGGAGATGCCCATGAGCCTGCCCGCGCTCGATAATCTGGTGCGCATCGGCCAACTCAAGGCCGAACCGCGTAACGAGGCCGAGGCCATGCGAATGTTGGCGATGGCAAGAACCCGCCTGGAAGATGCTCGACTGGCAAATCTCTCCATTGAAGGTCGCTTCACCAGCGCCTACAACGCCGCCCACGCCGCTGCCCTGGTAGCCCTTCGCTGGAATGGCTATCGCAGCGAGAACCGATACACCGTGTTCCAGTGCCTCACGCATACCTTGAATTGGCCTGCACCCCGCTGGCGAGTGCTGGATGCAGCTCATCAGAAACGGAATCTGGCGGAGTACGAGGGATTTCTGGAAGTAGATGAAGCTGCCATCACGGAGTTATATGATCTGGCAGGATCACTGATAGCAGAAGTATCACAAATGCTCGTCGAATAGCCAAACCCAGAATCCAATCGCTCGACTTATCCGCAGCAAAAACCCGTTAGTCAACCTGCCTCTCAAGCACCTTCCCAGCCTGTTCGAGGTCCATCCCTTCTGTCGGCGGGCTGCCATTCCGGCAAAGGTTCAAACCGTAATCCATCCCGAAGTCGGCAGTCCTGCCTTCTGAGGTAGCAACCCCGCCTTGGGTAAGGCGCACATTGAGGCGCTTGCAGCCGTCCTGCTTGAAGCTCTTGATCGTGGAAACCTCGGCCAGGATTGGCGCCGACGATCCGGTCGTTCTCTTGAACTTTTCGGCGATATGGCCAAGGATGAAACCACTCGTCCGGCCGTCGGAGGCATCTATCGCGCCGACGAGCAACTGCTTGATGCTGGAATACTCCGCTGCCGAGCTGCTGGCCGAAAGCACCATGACAATCAAGAAAGCCGGGGCTCTGAATATCCGCATACTCACCTCTGGTAGTAGTTCTGGACCTTCTGCTGAACCGACGTCTGAATATGCTGGCTCATCGTGCCGACGTTCGGCACCTTGATGTTCGCCATGATTTCGGCCGTGAATTCGGTCAGGTCGATTCTCGAAAAGTCGATCGCCGCAAATTCTGCCTGTGTGAAACCGGAGCAATTCGGGCTTTCCGCGCCACCCCATCCCTTCCCGATCTGGGGCCTAGCCTGCTGATTGATAATCCGTGCCAATCGGCTGTTGTAGCAGCAGAAGGAAGTCGTGTGCTCAAGACAAATTTTGGTGATCAACAAATTGAGTTCATTCGAGCAGAATGTGCCGACTTCCATGCACAGGTTCTGGTCGCGACGCATGGCGGTTATTTGCTCCGATTGTTCGCAGGATAGAAGATCACTAAGGATCATCAGTCCCACCTGGAATGCAAACGAGTATGGGTCAAAGCCGACGAACTGGAGCCCTGCGACAGGCGAAAAGCTGAAACTAAGCCCGTAGAAGCTCGTCGATGAGGTCCATGCGGTTGCGCTCCATGCATCCACGGCCCTTTCCATAAGGAAAGGGACATCGGATGCGAACATGGCATCGTACATATACGGCGAACCGAAGAGTTTGCCAGCCTGGGATGCCCCACCGACCGCGAGAGCGGCATTGCTCGTGCCACCGCTACCTCCACTCTTCTTGCAGCAGTTCGCCAGTCCAAACAGCTTCTTCGTGCAGCGCGAGTCAAAGCCTTTGAAGATCTCCGCTTCGGCCCCATACACGCCGCCCTGCCGCGCTGCCTCCATCAATGCCATGGTGCGCGCGAAGTCCGTATCACTCGGCGCCCCCTTGTTGAAACAGCCGCCGCCTGCGCAAAATTGTTGTCCGGAGCAGTCGGTCACGGTGGCCGAGCTTGCCGGCGTCGTCTCACAGCGATAGGTTTTGGTACTCATCGTGCATTGATTGTTGATCGTATCCCCCGCGCATGCAGTCCCCTGTAGCGTGCATTTCGGATTTGTGGAATAGCCGGTACATTCGGATGTATCCGACTGACCGGTGAGGCAAGCGTAGGTATTGGTCCGCTGGTAGCAACCATCGGGCGCAACCTGGGCGGAAGAAATGCCAGACGGCAACGACGGGGGTGTTGACGACGTGCACGTGCTCGATGCAATGGAGCAGGAGGAATCAAGCGCAGCGCAAGGTGTCGGATCGTAGTTGCTCGATACCAGCGTATAGGTACTGTCAAGCCGAATGGTGTTTGTCGGAGTCGGGAGCGCCGGATCGGCGCAGCGCCATGTCTCGGTATAGGTCATGCAGCCGGTACCGACAACCGTGTCGTTCACGGCGCACTGCGTTGATGTTTGCCAGCACTGTGGCTGCAAATTGACGAAGGGCTGACAATAATTGACGGCGTTTGGCTTGACGCAGATGTAGGTGTCCGTGTATTCCCAGCAGCCGCCTGCCTGGGCAAGGGTAACGGTGATACCTGAAAAGACTTTGCTTGCCGCGGCGTCGGAACAGATACTTCCCGTTCGAATGCAATCGCGCGCGTAGGTACTGAAGGAAGACGCGGACAAAACGAACAGCGCCGCCAGGACTGAAGGTCTGATTCTCATTGCGCCCTCCCTTCAAGGCCGGCGCAACCGTTGTTACTCTTGATTGATACCTTTTTCTGCTGAACCGGGAATCCAAACGTTGTGGAGTTCGTACCTGATTCACCACACGACCCGCCTGCCCTGCCCGATGTGGAGTAGGTGAAAGATCCGTTACCCCGGTAAGTTACCCATGACGAACCGCTGCAATCCGTGGCATAGCAGTATTGGCCACCAAATTCATCAACAAAACACGCTTGCGCGTATTCGATCAAGACTGACTGATTTACGCCCAGCGTTGCCGTTCCTGGTGGTACAGGATTGTTGGGGCACGAGTAGGACAGGGTTGCTATGTCGCTTGAACTGGGGCAGCTACTGGCGGAGACCGTGCATGGACTACCAAAACGATACCCAACGCCCGTTGTGAAAGACTGAGAGAAGGAACATTGGGTCTGATTCGCGGTGTACTGTGTCCAGGTGGCGGCAACCAGACCAAGCCAGGTACTGTTGAATTGTCGCCATAGCGATAGCGTTGCGGAACCAGTACAAATGCCACTGGCACAATTGTTCGACGACACATCAAGACGGTAGGCGTTGCCGGGCGAATCGATACCGAGAGTGCTTCCGTTGAATGTACCGCTGCCCCCTGTCGGTAACTCCGATCCAGTTCCGTTGTGAAGCCAGACCCCGCTGACCCCGCCGCCTGAAAATAGATAGAAGGAACCAAAGTCTGCCAAGACGAGCCGTGCGGTGGATCCGCTTGCCTTGACCTCAACATTTACAGTTTTCTTGCACGTCAGTATCTCGTACCCGTTGACGGTTCGATCACACTGGAAATTGGAATCGGAATCAATGTTGATGATGCGACCGGTGACGCACTGCTGCATCCCGATCTCCGAGATGTCAGAGCAGGTTTCCGTGGTGTATTGCGCCGGCGTTGTTTGAGTTTTTGTCGTGCATGCGGTCGAGCTTCCGCTGGATAGGCCGACGGATTGGAAGGTCGCTTCGGCGCTATCCCGCTGTGCCTTGGTGCTCAGAACCATCGGGTCGTTCTTCGTGATCGAGAACTGCGGCCGGATGTCAGGGTTCCCTGCGAGGAAATTTACCGCTTCGCATTCCTGCCGCTTGATGGGGTCGGCGTTCGGGGTTGCCGTTTCGCACGTCGATATCTTGACCGTGCCCGGCCCCATGGCATCGCCCTGCCCGCCTCCGTAGTACCCCGTTTCCGAGGGCGCTACGCCGTAGCTCGGCACTTTGTCTTGTACTGCGCTCGAACTGATGCCACCGAAGGCTTGCGACGGACTGCCAGCGCCCAATGTCTGGCCGGCGGTGAAGGCGCTGCCTTGGGCCGCTGGTTGGGCGTGCGCGATTCCGAAAAGGAATATCCACACTCCGGCGATCTGTAGCAAACGGACAATAGCCAGAATGAGGTTCACAGCGAAATTGGCTCGTCTCACCGGAATGCCGCTCCACTGAGCCGTGCCCGAAAGCTTCGCGCTATCGCTGCCCAGTCCGGGCTTTTGCGCTCGATATAGTCCAGGGCGTAATCCAGCGTGACATCCCCGGTGACCTTGATGAAGGTGTCCGGTTTTGAGCAACCATCCTCCATGACACTGCCCGCTTCCGGCCGAGCGATCACCACCACAGGTACCCGAGTGATGGTGAATTGCTGGAATGCCGGCGGATGAATGGCGGCGGACACCGCGCGATTGCCGATCAGTGCGCTCATCTCCTCGCCCATCCGGGTCATCGAGTCCCCCTTCAAGCCCCGAAATACCAGTGTCGCTCCAGAGCGCTCGGACTGATCGATGATACGAGCCAGCGCCTCCCTGGGCATGGATAGCGAGACGAACACCATCAGATCGGGCGCTGCCCCTTTCTGGGATGCGAGCCCTCGGCCCAGGCTCTTGAATTTCTCGGCAATGCTCGCGATGTCCGGGGCCGGCGTTGCCGGGCGCGGCATCGCTTCGACTCTGGGGGTGACGCCACCAAATTGCTGCCGGATCACTGGCGCATCGGGCAAGCGATTCAGTGCTTCCTGTGTTTTCTGGCGGGCGAGATCAATTTCGCCCTGGGTCGGCAATCGATTCGATTCATCCTTTTCCAAAAAAATGCCCTGCGCCAGCGACAGGGATGCCGCCAGCAGCAGGGCCAAGGGGAGGAGCGTTGTTGAAATCGACATCAAGGGGCTGCGCATCTTCAATTCAGCGTCGCCGCCCCCTGACAACAATTGCGCTTGCGAAAGATCTGATACGAGAAGTCCTCTCCTTCAAAGGGAAACTCCTTGCCCGCCCCCCACAGAATCGTGCTGCGCCCAAGCGGCTGGCAGCACTTCCCGGCGATCTTCGATGTCTGCGGCACCGGATAGAGCATGTGGTACTTGTAGCCCGTCTTGTCCATCACCGGCTGCGGGTAATAGCCACACAGGCCGTCTTCGCCCGAGGCGGCCCACATCAACCCCTCACGGTGCATCTTGGCGATGATCCGGTAGACCTCCAGACTGGAGGCCTGGACGCCCCCGACATGGGCCTGGACATTGCCGTTAAGCGGATAGAGATTTCCCTGACATCCGGCACACCAGAAGAAGGTGTTATTGGGAAAACCAGCGGTTGCGGTAACGCAATCGGCTGCGCACGCGGCACGGGCAGGAAGGTTGCCAAACAGATAGACATCGGGATTCAGAAGCCGGGTGAGCTCGTCGTCCTTCCACAGCGGGTCGAGTTCGGTCAGGTAGGCAACATCAAAGCCTTGCTGCTCCAGGCAGCTATTGTCGAGAACCGCCTGCAGGTAATAGATGATTGGGTCGACATACCAATGCACCTGATAGAACGAGGACTGGTCCTGCCCGTCACGCCGGTAGCGGCTGGCCACCGGTGCATCGAACCCCGGATCGATATCGACACCGCCCAGACTCACCATGCAAAAAGGTTTCCGGACCACATCCACCCGACGTACCGGCTCCCAGAAACTGACCTTCAAGCCCAGCTTGGGAGGATTGCCGCAGAAGCACGCCGGGTTTCCTCCTGGATTGGGGGTGTCTTCTTGATCGAGAGATGCCAGCGTGATACCGGCAATTCGCAAGGGGAACATGCAGGACCAGCAGATATCCGTGATCGGATTGGCAAACTTTCCCTTGCAGGTGGCAGCGTAAGACGGAAGGCTCACAAGCAGAGTCGCCAGCAGCAAGAGGATGCTACGGATGAATTTCATCGATGCGCAACCTCTTGCCTTCCTGACTGACGATCGCCGGGGATTGCTTCAGCAGGAATTTCCGGCTGAGCACCCCGCCCTGGTCGTAGAAAACCTCTCGCTTCCATTGGCGCATCAGCTTGAGCGGCTCGCCCCCGACGAGAATCGGTTTCACCCTTGCCTTTGACTGCTCGATAAATCGCTTGGCGAAGGCGACATGAGTCTTTTCCCGCTGATCGAAGAACAGCAGGTATTGAGTGAGCGGTGCATAGTCGAGCGGATTGACTTTCGTTCCGGCCCGGAACAGGAGCTTGCCCTGCTCGTCTACGACATCTCTGTCCAGCGTCCAGGTGGGATCGACGTAGAACGTGCGGGCTGTTTCCGTGGTGCTGACTCCGCGGACGGGCCTGGGCTTTTCAACGGTCTCGATGACCCGCTGCTTGTAGCTCTCCTGCAGCCTGGCCAGTTCGCCGCTCTTCTCCATTCGACGAAATTTGTCCTTCATGACTTCGATGAGATCCCGCTCCGCAATCTCGTAGGTCGGGCCGACGACGCCCAGGTCATTCGCCAGGGCGCAACCGGAGATGAGCAACAGACAAGGCAGGGTCACCAGGAACGCATATCGCATCCGTCGATGATGGCAGTTACGTTTTTGGAATCAGCCGCCAAAAGCACACACTCCGTGCGCTTTTCAAATCAGGGTTTGAATTTGATCTTGTCTTCCTGCAGTTCCAGCAGACCCGACTTGAGCGCGTCGAATTTCCAGAGCAGGCGGTGATTGATTTTCAGGCCGTGGCGCTTGAACGCTCTCATGGCATCCATCTTGGTAATCTGACAGAAGCCATCCTGCTGGGGCGCGATATCAAGGGATCGAAGGACGACCAACAGGGCCTCCATCGTCGGGGCGCCCAGCGCGGATTTCGTGGTGTCGCTTACAGGCTGCACCTTCCTGGCACGCTCGGTATGGTCCGCGCCCTCGGTTGATGACGCAAGCGCCGGGCTCGGCTTCACGCGCTGCTTCGCACCTGCTTTCTGGGTGTCCGGGGATTTCCGCGCCGTTACTGGCCCTGCAGGCGGCGTAGTCTGCGGATGCGACTGGATTTCTGGCGCTTGGCTGACTTCGCCGCCATCGCGCATCCCCGATGCGTGAAGAAAAACCTGGCTGATCTCAAGGCCCAGGCGAATGGCGTTATGAGCACCATCCCCGAATTCCTTGGGGATGGTTCGTTTCAACGGACTCATGGGGTCGATTACCAGCCAGCCCCGGTCGGCCAACTGGTCGAGCACCGTTTTTGGAGTCAGCCCATACCCGGCAAAGGCATCGGGCCAGCGGAGATAAACATGTCCATCCTGGTCGGGAATGGCATCAATGCCCCATTTCTTGTCTCTTGCCTTGATGTCCTGTGCCAGGGCCTTGAGGGCTTCGCCAATGGCGCCGTCGAGCTTGATCGCTTCCATCTGCTCGGTACCCGGCCTCGGCTCAGGTCGGACCTCCTGATTGCGGGTGATTGCCGGTAGGGGTTTTGACGGACTGTCTGGCCGTGAAGAATCATGAGGTGGATCCGAGTCGCGAGATGTCGCCACTGATTCGGTGGTACCGGAGGATGACGTGTTGCTCTGAATCTCCTCATTAGCGTGCTGCACCTCAGCCACAGTCGACGCAGGCAGACTGCTGGCATCCGTTTCTGCATTGATGATGCGCCCTGCAGCAGACGAAAGGGGTACGGAGGACACCATGGCCTCGGCACGCAATCGAATGGCCGTCAGCCGGATGTCCGGGATTTTCTCCGCGAGAACGGCAGGAGCAATTTTCCAGTAACGATCCTCGGACGGAGCATCCATCCGAACCAGTGCCATTCCACGATCGGTCAGCATGTCCAGAATGCCTTCCGGCGTTCGCGGCATTCCCGGCATGCCATCCTCCTTGATCTGGCGAGCCAGTTCTTCACCGGCAGCGGGCCACACCAGGTAGACATGTCCCTCCATATTCCACAGTCGTGCCCCAGGTTGATTGACGAGCCACACACCCTCCCGGACAAACCTGCGCATGATGTCGATCAGATGACGCTCTACGGGCACGCCCAGGTCGTAGCCGGCCATGGCTACCCCGAGCGTCTTGAGATCGCGTTCCACGCT
>JAGVEK010000467.1 GCA_020058315.1 Candidatus Zixiibacteriota bacterium | reverse complement strand
GCACTACAGTTCTTTGAACTCAAAGAAGCGATAGCGATGGCGATGGCCGCCATCCGCGCCAATAAGCTCCGCTCATTCCTCACGGTGCTCGGTGTGCTCATCGGTGTCAGTTCGGTGATTGGCATGGTTTCGCTGATCACCGGACTGAACAACTCAATGGCCAGCCAGATCGAATCCCTCGGTTCCAATGTCATCTATGTTTCCAAGTACAAACCGGGCATTGTGATCGGGCATCGCTCCTCGGATGAACGCAATCGCAAGGCGATCTTCTACGAGGATGCTGAGGCGATCCAGGCCAATTGCACGCTGGTAGACGGGGTCTCGCCCGAGAACTCCTACTACCGGTGGCCGTCTGGGAATTCAGCAAAATACGAAAAGAACGAGGCGTTGAGGCCCGAGATTACCGGCGTGTTGCCGACATACCAAGCCGTCAATAACACGGAAATGGCTGAGGGGCGGTTCTTCAATGACATCGACAACCACTTCCGGCGCATGGCGTGCGTGCTTGGATCCGACGTTTCGGATGCCCTGTTCCCAGGGCTGGACCCGATTGGCAAGGACATCATGGTCAATGGCCAGCGCTTTTCGGTGATCGGCGTGATCGCCAAACGCCAGTCGCTGCTCGGGGAGTCGATGAACAACTACATCCTGATCCCGTATGATACATTTGCCAAGCTCTACCCCTGGGAGAAGGAGCTCTGGCTGTCCTGCCGTGCAAAGAGCGCGGACGTCATGCCCCAGGCCATCGATCAGATCACCGAACTGATGCGTCGCCGCCGGGGTGTGGCTTACGACAAACCGGATGATTTCGCTGTCTTCACGCAGGAAACCCTGATGGAGCAATACCGCAGCATCACCGGTGTGATCTACCTGGCGATGATCGTGATCTCCTCCATCGGTCTGATGGTCGGCGGCGTGGGCGTGATGAATATCATGCTGGTGTCGGTCACGGAGCGAACGCGTGAGATCGGGATTCGAAAGGCGATCGGCGCCCGTCGCAGGAACATCATCTGGCAGTTCCTGATCGAAGCGATGACGCTGTCAAGCCTCGGTGGGGTGGTGGGCATTCTGGTGGGCATTGGGCTGGCTGTTTTGATCAACGCAGTCTCTCCATTGCCTGCAGCAGTCTCGCCATTGTGGGTGGTAGTCGCCTTCTCAGTTGCCGTGCTCGTGGGTCTCGTATTCGGGATCTACCCGGCGTATCGGGCTGCAAAGGTCGATCCGATCGTCAGTCTGCGCTACGAGTAGCTCCCCCACTCTGCGATCCTGCCATCAGGCTGTTGGGCAGGTGCGGCTGGTCCTGCCCGGGCCACTCCTGCCTGGCACGGGGAATCGTCGGATCATCTGTCCTTCTCAATCCCGAACGCCAGCCAGAAGCTGGTCTCCGGACATCAATCAGGAGTTAATTCTGCTGGTTCGCGCCATTGGCGTGTATATATTCCGGTTGCGGCCCCCTCGGCCGCGGGGGTGATCAGTGCGCCAATGGGTCAATAGAAACCTCGTTCCGTCGATGCTGGCGGGAATACTCTTGAGCGCGGCCTGCTCCTTGTTCGCGCCGCGCATCTCAGGAGCCCAGTCGGAATTCTCGGGTCTCCCGGAGCCGGGGGAGCCCGCCTTCGATCTGGACTTTGCCGCGTTCCGAGCTCCGGGTGATACGATTCGCGTTGAGATCTATTACCGCATCACCAATCCTCGCCTGTCTTATGTGAAGAAGGGCAACCAGTACGCCGCCTCCTACGAGATCTCGGCCATCTTGAAAGGGGACGATGATCAGCAGGCAGCATCGGCGAGCAACATGGAGAACTACGTTCTCGAAACGTACGGTGAGACTCGGCGCTCTACCGGGTACCTGGTCAATGTCCTCACCGTTCAGGTGACAGCGGGTCAATATGAGTTGTCGGTGACAGTCAACGACCGCATCTCCGGCGGGACGCACACAATTAATCGACCGGCGGACCTGCGTAACCTGGCCGGAGACGACTGGGTCATTGGAGGCCCGGAGTTCATCCTGCCGGGTGCCGCTCCCCCGGGCGATGCCCGCTATCGCAAGGACACGCTGAGTTTCGTGCCCAATGTGACGAGGTCCTTGGGCGGCACGGATCTCCCCCTGTCGCTCTATTTCGAGATTTACCAGCGGGCGCGCCAATCAGTGGCATCTGTGGTCATCAATGCCAGCCAGACGGCCGGTCGGCATCGTTTCGCCGACACGGTCAGGATCGATACCACAATGCGCACGGTTCCGGTTCATTATCAGGGACCGCTCACGGGATTCGAGGCTGGTGAAGCCCGTCTGGAGATTGTCGCCGTTGGCGAGGGGGGGCACCGGATCGGCAGTCCGGCCTCCATGACATTCTCTGTTGACTGGTCACTGGCATCAATGATCGAGAGTGACTGGAACGACATTGTCGATATGCTGGTGCACATCGCCACGCGAGTTGAGATCGATTCCTTGCGCAAGGTGCCTGTCCAGGATCGTGCCGTGGCCTTCGACCGCTTCTGGAAGTCGAAAGATCCCAGTCCCGAATCCGAGGGGAATGAATGGAAAGAAGAGTACTACAGGCGCATTCGCTTCGCCAACCAGCAGTTCACAACCCCTTTCCAGCCCGGGTGGCGCACCGATTTTGGAACGGTCTATGTTAAGTACGGGGAACCCGACGAAGTGGCGCGATTTCCGTTCGAGATCGACAGTAAGCCATACGAAGTCTGGCACTACTACGCCCAGCGCCGGCAGTTTACATTTGTGGATACCAAGGGAAATGGCGAATACGAATTGCAGTACCCATACGATGGAATCATCCGCTGAGAGGTCCCTGTGTTCGCAACCAATTACTCGAATCACGATTCAGACGCAAACCGCCGATGCTTCCGGGCTGCCGCCCTGTCACTGATCCTGGCTCTGGTGCTCTCGCTTGATGCGACATGCTCTTTGGCGGTTGAGGGAACCGGGCCTTTACGTTTCAGGGCGGATCACGCCACATACCGCAATGCGGCCAATGCCCGCGAAGGGTATGTCGAATTCTACTTTGAGCTCAAACGCATCGATTTCCTCTTCCGCCCGGTTGACAGCCTTCTGCAGGCCGATATCCATGCGTGGGTCCACGTGAGCGACACGGCTGGAACACCCATCGATTCTGTGGGTGGAGTATTCGGATCAGTGGCCGCGGACTCCGTGGCGCTGGCGGATTCCAATTTCCTGATCTTTTTTGCGCGGGCGCTCGTGCTTCCCCCCGGCGAATGCCGGGCACGGCTGGTGGTCACCGACATTCTCAGCAAGGCCTCTTCGGAGGTGGTGTTCCCAGTTTCAGTTCCTGATTTCTCGCGACCGGAATTGACGCTGTCGGAAATCGAGTTCGGTTACGATATTATTCCCCAGCCCGCCGACAGCGGCCCGGCTCTGGCTGACTTGCTGGTGAAGAACCATTATAAAGTCCTCCCCGACTGCCGCGGAGTGCTGGGAGGAGACCGTCGGCGTCTGTATTTCTACAGCGAGGTGTATAACTTGGCCTTTGATCCAGCCCGGGACAATGCCTACGATGTCACCATTTCCGTGGCGTCGGCCGACAGTGCGGCTGGAAAACCGGTCAAGGTTCAAAAGCTGACCAAGGCGGGAAACACGGCCGTGCTGGCCACCGGTGTTGATGTCCGCGATCTGGCGGCCGGAGCCTACAGCCTTCGGATCGATGTCAGTGATCCTGCGACCGGTCAGAAGGCCCGTGCGCAGAAGGGATTTCGGGTTGTCGCCCCTGCTTGGGCAGATACGCTGACCGCTTCTGATATTCAGCGCATGCGGGATATTTTTGCCTACATCATTCGTCCCGAGCAGTTGCAGACCTTTGAGCGCCTGAATGCGACAGGCAGGCGCACATTCTGGGTGCAATTCTGGAAGGATCGCGACCCGTCACCGGGGACCTCCGAGAA
The DNA here is from genome assembly GCA_020058315.1 of Candidatus Zixiibacteriota bacterium. Lineage (GTDB taxonomy): Bacteria > Zixibacteria > MSB-5A5 > WJJR01 > WJJR01 > JACRMA01. The sequence goes on along the minus strand of JAGVEK010000467.1, from coordinate 724 downwards.
TGAATTCAAAGATGAGCACCTGCGCCGGATGAACTACGCCAACGAACGTTTTTCCGTCGGTTATCAGAATCGCACCGATGGCTGGCGCACTGACATGGGACGAGTCTACATTGTCTACGGGCCGCCCAGCACGATCGAACGGTACCCGTTTACTTCTGAAGGACAGCCCGCCGAGATGTGGTACTACGACAGCCTGACGGGTCAGGGACAGGTTTATTTCCTTTTCATCGATCAGAGCGGTTTTGGCGAGTACAATATGGTTCACTCGACTGCGCGCGGCGAACGCCGTGATCCCAAATGGGAAGAGCAGGTGCGGCAGGGAACCTTCGATCGCAACAAATAGACCGCACGGTCACGATGGAACGGTAGGGCCGCTAACATGTTGCAAGTAGAACGGCTGACGAAGCACTTTATGGACAAGAAGCGCGGAACTGTGCGCGCGGTCGATGGTGTGGACTTGGATTGCCGTCAGGGTGAGATCTTTGGTCTGCTTGGGTTGAACGGTGCCGGGAAGACAACAACGCTGCGTCTTTTGGCAACGATCCTGCGCCCCGACAGCGGCTCGATCCGTATCGACGGCATTGATGCGCAGGCTCATCCTGAAGCGATCCGTTCCAAGATCGGTTTCCTGACAGGTGCAACCGGGCTTTATCTGCGGCTGACGCCGCGCGAGATTCTGGCGTATTTCGGGCGATTGGCCGGGATGGATAATTCGTCCATCGAG
>JAGVEK010000074.1 GCA_020058315.1 Candidatus Zixiibacteriota bacterium | reverse complement strand
TGTGTTCGGAATGCTTCGAAGTCTTATTCGTTCTGAGCGGGCGATCAAGATACTGGATGGCCACAAGTTGGGGGGCGTCCGAGGGCGAGAGTCTTGAGTTGCTTCGATCGGAAGGTACGGAGCCCTTCACGGAGGTCTTGTCCGCCTATCGCTATTGGGCACCCAGGTGACGAAGTCATGATGCCAATCGCGGTTTGAACGATCGGGGAGATAGGTGACAAATCAGTCCGGGGACATGGGTAACGGGCGGTCGCGGTTCGTCGTGCCGACGGGGGCCGTTGGGCGACTGGCGGTCCTACCGCGATGATCGTCATGAAGACGCTCGTGCACTGGCTCTGGTGCTGTGCCCTCCTTCTCTGTCTCGCAATAGGCCTCATTATTGGCGCGGTCCTCACTGCATTGGCTGGGCATTCCACCTTTACGGATGTTCTGCCACAGCTCACAGTCCTCGGGGTCCTCTCGGGTGCCCTCGTAGCCCTCGCAGCACTACTGATCAATCTTACGCGCGGTCGATCTCATGACAATCTGATGAATACCATTGACCTGCTGGAACGGGCTTATCAGGTCCTCGCACAGAGCGATCCATCCGGCGTGCCCCCCAATCGCAGAGAGAACTGGATCGCCGCAGCTCGGTTCTTGAAATCTGCCGAGGATTTGAGTGGACAGATCGTTGAGCCCAGCCATCGCCGTGTCTACGAGGATCGCCTTCTTCACTGGCGCCTTAGATTCCACGATCTCATCCAGCCCACAGATGAGGGCTTCCCCGAAACCTACTTCGCCGAGCGGACGAGAGACGTCTTTGCATGGGGCCAGAGAACTAGGCCCCCATTGGCACTTGCGTCTCTTGCAGTCCTCTACCGATTCATCAGATTCCCAGAGTCGTATGCCGACCCGCTCAAGAAAGAGCCGCTATTCTCGAGCGAGGAGATCCATCGCATGAAGACCTTTGGCCCAAAGGCACTTGGACGGCATCTCGTTCGCGTGGAGGAGGCCAGGAAGTCCGACCACATGATTGATCGCGACATCTTCGAGTTTCAACCGGAGTCCACAGAGGATGGCGCAGGTGAAGCGATCTGACAGCGCGCTAGAGCAGGCGGTGTCGGTGGCCCGCCCTTGGCGAGTCGCCCAAGGCAAGACCGTCGCTCGGGGTGGGCCAAGGCCGGACCCCCGGCCGCCGGGGCTCACCGCGAGCGTTGGGCAGACGGAGGTCTAGATCATGGATACGTGGAAGTTCTACGACATCACTCATCGTGAGCACGTGGTCTGCAATCCCACGAGCGAAGAGAAGCTGGCGCGGCTTGTTGGTCTCCTCCGGCTCTCCGACGATGCACGCGTGGTCGACATTGCGTGTGGGAAGGGTGAGTTTCTGATTCGTCTTGCTGAAGCATACGGCATCCGGGGAATCGGAATTGACATCTCACCGTTCTGCATCGCCGACGCGCAGAGACGGTTGGAGATGCGGGCACCGGGGGCACCGGTCGCCTTCAGAGAGATGAACGGTTCTGACTTCAGGCCCGACGAGCCACATAGCTTTGCTCTGGCATCCTGCATCGGTGCCAGCTGGGTGTTTGGTGGGCACGCAGCGACGCTGGAAGCACTATCGGGCATGGTTGAGCCCGGTGGTTGGATAGTAGTCGGAGAGCCCTACTGGCTCCAGGAACCATGCGAGGACTACCTTGAGGCCTCCGGGGGTACTAGAGACGACTTCGGGACACATTCCGGGAACGTCGAGGCGGGGGAGCTGCGAGGACTCGACTTGGTTCATACCTTCGTGAGCAGTGGGGACGACTGGGACAAGTACGAGGGTCTTCAATGGTATGCCACGGCCGAGTACGCCCGGTCTCATCCGGACGACCAGGATCTGCGCGAACTCTTGGAGCGAGTCGCCAAGGCAAAGGCAGTGTACCTTCGATGGGGGCGAGACACTTTGGGCTGGGCGATCTATGCCTTCAGACATCCTTCATCTCAGCGTACCCGTTGGACGATCGGGGACATAGGTGACAGTGGAGTCCGGGGACATGTGTAACAGTGGATTTCGACTCAGTGTGCCCGCGTCAGAGGGCACGGGATTGACCTCGCATCGCGAGGACGGGCGGAACCGGTCACGTGGGCCAAGGCCGGTCCCCAGGCCGCCGCTGTTCACTGCGGGCGTTGGGCGGAATCGTCCGATGCCGAGAGGTTTCGCTCGATTCACGGTTTTGATGCTCATCTTCAGTGTCATCGAATTCGGCTGCTCAGCCAATCACAGGAAGCCGACAAATCCAAACGGCTCCGTCTACCTACCCAACACGACCCCGGAGAGTGTTCTTCATAACCTCGCTGCGTCCTTGGAACACCGCGACTTCGACGCGTACGCGGGCCTCTTTGACCCTAGCTTTTCCTTCGTCTATGCCGCCCACGACCAGGGAGCCTTCGGAATGCCCGACTCACACGATCTCGCCGTCGAGCTCTGCGCGGCCCGTACCATCTGCAGCGATCCCCGAGTTGATACCCTTTGGGTAGTTCTGGCGTTCGACTCGGCTTTCGCAGTCTCTGCCGACAGCCTTCCCCCAGGCGCATGCATGCAGATCAATGCACGATGTTGTGATGTCGGCCTTCTCGGTCCTTGGCCAAACAGCGACGCCGAAGTGCTGTACATGAACTTCGGTGACCCGCAAGTGTTTCTCTTCTCTGCTGACACCACCGACGCCGGGCACGTCGAGTACCACATTCTCCGGCATATCGATGCCGAGACCGGTCTGCCCTGTAGTCCACTGGCTTCGCATGATCCCTCACGGATCACGCCACAGAGTTGGGGTTGGCTGAAGCAC
>JAGVEK010000361.1 GCA_020058315.1 Candidatus Zixiibacteriota bacterium | reverse complement strand
CACCCCGACCCGGCGTGGTGATTACCTCGGAACCATGTTCATCAACTCTGATGACCCCGCTGTACCGCGTTATCGTATCGCCTTGCGCGGGTGGGGCACGCCGGAACTGAACCTTCCGCGTCTGTCCGAGACGGTGCCGTCTCAGGCGTTCGGCGAAATCCGCATCGACTCATCTGTTCGATTCACTTTCAGCGAGCCGGTCGTCGCTCCAAGTGCCGATTCGCTGGTGATTGTGTCTGCCAGACGCTTTGCCGGTCCGGTGCCGGGTCATCTCACGTTCTCAAGCGGTTCATCCACACGCCCCTGGATGTGGCTGGCGTTCTCGCCTGATCCGTGCGTTTGGCTCCCGCCGGATGACACGCTCAACTTCCGTGTCCGGGCAGTGATCATGGATACGTCCGACAATCACCTTGATGGGAACACGAATACGAGTGACGAGGGATCGCCCGTGGATGATTACCTCTTTTCAGTCGCCACAGGCCCGGGTGTTCGGCCTGGTGATGCCGACCAGAACCGGCGTGTCGATGAGCGCGACATCCTGCCGCTGGCGCGTTTCTGGGGCATGACCGGCGAACGGCGTGGGAACGATTGCCCCGGATTCACCGTCCAAGCCGCATCGCCGTGGGACCCTCGCGCCGCAACGCATGCCGACGCGGATGGGAACGGTGTGATCGATTCGGCAGATATCTGTCCCATCGCCCAGTACTTTGACGTTGTCGACCTGCTCCCAAAATCCGCCGTCGAGTCATGGATGGCCGAGGCAAAAGGTTGGGACAAAGGCGTCATTCGGTCGCTGATTGGCGGCTTGATCAACTGCCCGGAGGCGAGCAAGGGGCAGGAGATTATGCGCCGGTTCCTTGATGGTCTGCAGTCCCAATCGGCCGTCCCGTCGGAGTTCTCGCTGGCTCAGAACTATCCGAATCCATTCAACCCCAGCACGGTGATCGAATACACACTGAAGGCCCGCACGCAAGTCCGGCTTGAGGTCTTTGATATTGTAGGACGATTGGTGACGGTTCTGGAGGACGGCGAGCAAGAGCCCGGACGGCATTCACACATCTGGGATGGGAATGATGCGCATGGCCGCTCCGTGGCGTCGGGCATCTACTTCTACCGCCTGGTCACGCCGGAATTCCGCATGGCGCGGAAAATGGTGTTGATGAAGTAGTGTCATCCGCGCCCCGGGCTGTTATGGATGCCCCCTTCAGGGGCAAGAGCCCATCACGACCGAACAATCTGGGGCAACCCGTTGCATTCGCCTGTCGTACCAGCCGTATGTTGTGCCACCCTCTGCAAAGGATATCCATGCCAACTCCAATCGCCCGGCCGTTGTGTGGCCGCCTTGTTAGAGTGTTCAGTTTTCTAATCGTCGCGTTCCTGACCACCCCGATCTGCTCGTCAGCCGCGCCGGTTCTCGACCCGACCGACCGCGTGCGCCTGGCCGAATTCTACCGCATGAATCAGATCTTGGGCGACTCGATCTGGCCGGGATGGACCACCGCGCCTGATGCCGTGTTGCTCATCTGCGACTCTGTCGAGTTTCTGATTCATCACCCGTCACCGTCGGCGTCGTTCGAATCACTTGGCTACGACTCGCTTCTGGGGGGAGATGTGCTTTGGCGTCCGCGCGTCCTCCCGACCAATCTGCTGGCGACTTATCCGGCAATCAAGGGCATCCCGACAATCGTCATCGGGCGGGCGGAGGCGACCGACCGAAAAACATCGACACCGTGGGTAATCACACTCGTTCACGAGCACTTCCACCAATGGCAGATGTCGCAACCATGGTACTTCAGGTCCGTTGACTCGCTACGCCTGTCCGGCGGCGACAAGACCGGAAACTGGATGCTCAATTACCCATTCCCGTACGATTCGGAAGAGTTCAGCGACATGTTCTCCGCTCTTTGCCGGCAGTTGTCCAACCTCCTGCAAACCGAAAACACTGATTCTCTCAGGGCCGAACTCCGCGCGTATCTATCCGAGCGCGAACGCTTCCAGACGAATATCAAACCCGCCGACGACCGCTACTTCTCGTTCCAGGTGTGGCAGGAGGGGATAGCCCGCTACGTGGAATGGAAAATCATCGATCTGGCCGCCCGGCGCTACAAACCCAGCGACGCATTTCTCGCATTGCCCGATTACAAATCCTTCGAAGCAATCGCCCAGCGGTACCGCGAAAACTACCTGAAGGAACTGACCACCCAGAAGCTCTCCGAATCCAAACGAGTAGCCTTCTACCCATTCGGTTCCGCCGAGGGCATGATTCTCACGCGCCTGCTACCCGACTGGCCTAGCCGCTATGGCAAGGAGCGATTCAGCGTGGAACGGCTGCTGGAGACGGCCGTGGATCAAACGCAACGGTGAATTCGCATGTCGCCCCAGTGAGTGTGCATGTCAGCCCTTCGGGCTGACTTCGGCCCCGAAGGGGTCCTCATTGCGGCTACGAGGTAAAAGGCTGACACCCATATCATTGAGGGTTTTCTCACCGCGTTCTGTAGTCGGCGGTTTCTTGGTTAACTCCGCCGCCCAAGGGCCAATTTTTATTTTCTTACGAGATCGTCCAGTAACTTTCCAATTCTATCACCTGCCAAGATCAGCCCAATACCCGAATTCTCGGTCTGGACCATCTCAACTACCTGAGTCTTGGCGTTGAGAAGCAGCTTCTGGTAAGGCTGATATCCAAGAACCATCCCCAAGAAAATTCGTCCAGCAGCAACAGGCAATCGGCCTGCCGCATCACGGCTATCGAGGAAAACCGGGCTCCCACTCGAACCGTCGAAGAACTCCGCGTCCGCGTAGATTAGCCCGCTGTCAGGCTCCGAGGCGGCGACCGCACCGGTTCTCACAAGGGGCCTGAACCCCTGGGCCGATTTCCCCAGAGGGAACCCGAGATAGACGATTGATTGTCCCGGGACGATGTCGCCCCACGATGCGAACATCGACCGTTTGAGGGAACCAAAAACAATGACCTCGGCTGGGACAGCCTTCAGGAGATCCGCAGTCTCGAGTACGACCGCGGCGACGTCGTACTCCTGCCACAATCTTGTGGTACCCGTCTTGAGCGAGGTCGGACTGCTCTGCACCCTTATGGTGAAAGTGAATTCCACCACGTACAGACTATCAGCATGGCCCCTAACCTGCGTGATGAGCTTTGCGCTGGTGTTGTCGCGAATAATATGACCTGCTGTGACGACAAACCTACAGGAAGGGCGATCTGGAAGCTGAACTAGGAATGCTGTCCCAATCGAGGTGCCACAAGCAATCTTCATGGTCATAGTCTCGATCGCCGTCATGTACGCCCGAGCGTCCACGAAGGCTGTCGAGTCAGCGTGGCTCTGCGCGAAGGATACAGATCCACAAGCAAATACGATGAGGAGTGGAGCCAACATTGCACGCGGTCGCATAGGAAACCGTTCCTTTGTCGAACGTGAATTGTCGAAGGAGTATACCACTTGAGACGGAGCCGGGCAATAACGATCCCTCCGTGCCAGCCTTAAGACTGACTCCATTGGAAGTCGCGTCTCCTCACAGCAACCGCCCTCGTATCTCCCCGCTCGTCCCCGCCACGAAGTCCGCGGGTCCGAAATCCATCCCCCGCGTCGTCGAGTTAGGGAACGCGATCACCCACATCCCCGCCGACTTCGCCGCGCGCACGCCGACGTCTGTGTCCTCTATCGCGACGCAGACGGATGGATCGACAGCTAAGCGCCGCGCGGCTTCGAGATAGATATCCGGGGCCGGTTTGGGTGTGTGAATATCGTCACCGGTGACCACTGCTTCGAACAAGTGGCGAATCTGCCCGGCATTCAGTGTGGGTTCGACGATGCGAGTCAGTCCCGAGGTCGCCACCGCCAGCCGGTAGCCGCTGTTGGCAAGGTCAGAAATCAACTCCCGGATCCCGTCGCGCCAGGGGAGACCGTCACGGATCAGCAACTCCATGTACAGCCTCTTCCGGCGCGTGATGATCTCCTCCAGAGGTGGTTCCAGTTGGTGCCGCGCCTTCAGGGTCTCAAACATGTACCGGTCGGTTGAACCGAGAAACTCGGTATTGGCCGATTCCGGGAAGGGAATGCCGAACTCGTCCTCGAACAAAATCCGGGTCGATTCATAATGTACCGGCTCCGAATCGATCAAAACCCCATCCATGTCGAAGACGATTGCCTCAAACTTTCGTCCATGCTTGTCCATGTCATTGTCCAGTAACGGCTTGTGTCCTATTCGATGCCCGCCATAGCCCTGTTGGGCAGTTTCCGCCAGCCGGATCCCCAAGCTGAACGTCCGTCGAGGTATTTTCAAGTCAGAAATCGTATTCCATTGACAGCCCTTGGCGGTGCGTAGTTTCTTAGCCGTTAGGATGGGGGGGTATACCCTGAGAGGTGTGCCCATCATCCAAGGAGAGATCGATCTTGAGTAATGGAGGTGTTTAACACTTTTACCGGGAGTCACCGCATCGGGAAGGATGTGAATTCATAAATGACCGGCGTTCGCGTACGCGACGACGAAAGTTTCGAGAGGGCGCTGAAGCGCTTCAATAAATCATGCGAGAAAGCGGGAATTCTATCGGACATCAAGAAGCACCAGTACTTTGAGAAGCCGTCAGATCGCAAAAAACGGAAGTTGAATCAGGCAAGACGACGCAGTCGCAAGAAATACAGTAGCGATTGATGAACACCGACTTGACAGCCCGCATCACCGCGGATCTGACCGCCGCGATGAAAAGTCGCGACGCGCTCCGTCTCGAAGTGTTGCGCGGTCTGAAGTCGGAACTGAAGTATCGGCAGATTGAGCTTGTGCGCCCATTGGATGAGGCCGAATGCCAGACGGTTCTGCGTTCAGCCCAGAAAAAACGGCGTGACGCCATCGAGCTCTACCAGAAGGGTGGCCGCGAGGACCTCTGGCGGAAAGAGGAATCCGAACTGGCCATCATCAGCGAGTACCTTCCCGCCGCGATGGGGGAT
>JAGVEK010000215.1 GCA_020058315.1 Candidatus Zixiibacteriota bacterium | reverse complement strand
CTTCGATTTGAGGAAACGGCCGACACCCATGATCGTCCCGCCCGTGCCGATACCGGCGATGAATGCGTCGGGTACCAGCGAGTTGGATTCGAGCTGCCACCAGATTTCGGGGCCCGTGGTCATCTCATGAGCGCGCACATTGGCCTGATTCGAAAACTGGCTTGGCAGAAAGACATTCTCTTTCCCCGCCGCCAACTCTTCCGCCATACGGATACTGCGCAGGAATCCTCCCTGCTCGCGCGTGACCGGCACAATCGTCGCGCCGTAGCTGCGGATCAGGTCGACCCGTTCGCGGCTCATCCAGTCGGGCATGAAGATGGTCACGGCATGGCCGAGCGCGCGTCCCAACGCAGCGAACGAAATCCCCGTGTTGCCACTGGTTGCCTCGGCCATCATGTCGCCCGGATGAATCAATCCCTCGCGGTAGGCGCTCTCCAGAATGTGCAGCGCCATCCGATCCTTGATGCTGCCGGTCATGTTGAGCTGCTCGGACTTTGCATAGAGCGTCCGCGGCTCGCCTTTGTAGAGCAAATCGATGACGAGAAGCGGCGTGTTGCCGATCATCCGTCCGAGAGCTTTCAGTGTGTCGGACACAACCGGATCAAGCTGCGTAGCTTGCGTCATCTTCAACCTTGGGAGCGCCTGGTCAGAGTCTGTTATGATGAGTTCTTGTTCAGGCATATCGCAGCATCAATTGGATTCGCCGGATTTCAGTGGCAATCTAACACCCTCGACGAGGAGGAACAATCTCTTGCTGACAATATGTGGCATGGGCGTCCCGTCCTCCCGCCGGGGATAAACGTCCATCGGTGATGTCTGGCTACTCGACTGCAAAACTCGCCCGGACGGTGACCGTGATGTCCTTCTGCTTTGTGCTCGTGTTGTAGACTCCGTAATCGGAAATTTCGGTGGAAAATGGCTCGGTAATTTGGAAGACACCGACTGATGAAGTGAGCAATTTTGTTATGCGGACACCGGAGGCGGCCGCCATCTCCTCGGCCCGGCTGCGGGCATCTTTCATCGCCTCAGCCAGAAGCGCCTTCTTGGTCTTCGGCAGATCAGAGAGGAAATACTCCAGATCGGACTGCCCCAGAACCATCCCCGGATCGAGAACCGACTTCGGATCAACCGCCATCTGCTCAAGGTCGGACACGTTGCGCGAAATGATCAGAATCGCCTGCTGGACATTGTATCCGGCCTTGCGGCCCTCGGCACCATAAAGCTGACTGGTGCTGATCGCCTGAATCGTGATGTTCTCGTCTTTGATCCCGCGCGCCTTCAGACGGCCGATCGTGCGCTGCACATCATCGTGAATGCGCTGGTAGGCGTCCGATATCTCCTGCTCGCTCGACGTACGTGTGATGGCCAGACGCCATTTCACGACATCGGACTCCACTGGCCGTGTCGCCGCCCCGACGACGCGGATGCTCTGCTCGCTGATTCGAGAAGAGTAGAGATACCGGCCGAGCAGGAAACATCCCACCACGATCCCCAACGCCAGTATCGCGCTGCTTCTGAAATTCATCGTGCCTCCAGTGTCAGAAAAGCACTCCTGCTTGCCCGCCAAGTGTCCGGCAGCCACAGTGTATCCGTTGTCGGCCAACCGCGCAAGCGGCTTGTCGGTCAGTTTGACATGCCGCAGGCGCAGGAGAGATCGACAATTCTCTGGAAGTCCCGGACGGAAGCCATTATCCCTGATGGCAGCCGGCCTGTACGGATATCGAAGGAAGATGGCCACATGGAATGAACGACCAACTGCTCTCAAATCTTGAAGCTTGGGCGTGGTCGCCCACCCCACAACCATGGGCGAGACATCTCGCTCCCCCCTGCCGTGTTCTTCTGACAGTCATCCGCGGGCTTTACGAAGACCGGCTGTGGTTGCACGCGGGGTACATGAGCTTTCTCTCGTTACTGAACCTGGTTCCGCTCGGTGCCCTGGCGCTGGTGGTGTCAACCCGACTCGGGTGGCAGACAGCCCTCATGAGGTGGGTGGATAGCCGCTTATCCCCTGCCGCCCCAGAGCTGGCGGGAAAACTGGTCATGGCCATGGACGGGCTGGATCTGGCGGCCTTGGGGTACCTTGGCTTGGGGGCAGTCATCATTGCCGGCATTTTCACAGTGAGTGGCCTCGAGAAGGATCTTGGTGCGATCTGGAACACCCCGGTTCGGCGCAGCTTGTGGCAGCAACTGCTGCTGTATCCTGCGGCGGTCGTACTGCTTCCAACCGTTGTGGCACTGGTTCTGGCCTTCGGGGCGATGGCGGAAGCCCGCACCACTCTTTGGATCAGAGGACTGGCAGGCTGGGGAGAAACAGGGCAATTTATCTATCGAGCCATGTTCAATCTACCTCTGCTTTTCGGCATCATCCCCTACGCGCTTTCCTGGTCAATGCTCTCGGCGATCTACTGGCTTGGGACGCCTGCCCCGGTCAGACCGCGAGCGGCGCTTCTCGGGGGCCTTGTCGGAGCGATTCTGTGGCAGGCAGCGCAGAATACCTACCTCAACTTCCAGTTTGCGACCTCCACCTACCGTGAAATCTGGGGATACCTCGCGCAGATTCCCCTCCTTCTGGTCTGGATCTATGCCTCAT
>JAGVEK010000247.1 GCA_020058315.1 Candidatus Zixiibacteriota bacterium | reverse complement strand
GTCCACCTCATGGTTGTGGTGCCACCAGAGCGACACATGTGGATAGGCGTAATCATACCTCAGCGACTCTGGGGCAGTCGGCGGCAAGTCAAGGTAGGCGTAGGTCGACCCATTCGGCCCGCCCCACCAACCAATGTCGGATCGTGAACTGTCGGCATCCTTCACTGCTGGGTCTCCTGCGTCAATCAGCGGTGAGCCGTACTGCAACTGAAACAACGAGTCCGGCGTGAACATCGGGTAGGCGTTGAAGTTGGCCGAATCCAAGACCTTGATCATGCTGGGCGGATCATCCGGCCAGATCTGGTAGAACGAATCTTGTGGCGGCCAGAAGGCGTTGTGGACAAAGGTGATCAGCCCTGTCGTGTCGCAGGTGTCGCACGCCCTTCCGAATTCGTACACCGCCATGAAGTCCTTCATCATATTGTTGCGGATCGTCAATGTCTCAAACGGGCGCAGGAACACGTGGATGCCCTTGTGGGGCGGCAAGCCACCGGCCATGCCTGCCGCCACGATCATCGTGTTGTTTTCAATGGACCCGGTTGCGTACAGCCAGCCCACTGGTTCCAGCGTGTTGATGATCAGGTTGTTGCGCACCGTCACGGAGTTGGCGTACTCCACATACACACCCGTAGGCCGCCCATGCGTTGCGTCGTTGTTGAAGACGTTGTGTTCGATCAGAGCCGTCCCGGCGCCGTGGCAGAGCACCCCTGCCCCGTTCGTCGTGCCCCAGAAGGAGTTATGGTGCACGTGAACGTATCCCAAGGCGGACCTGATCCCATCGGTCTGTCCGAACAAGAACTCATTCCCGCTTGCCAGAAGCGAGCCGCTCCCGCTCACACCAAGCCGAAGTTGGCGGAACCGGCAATCATGCACATTGAGAATGTACGGTGTGTACGAAGATATCCCCGCAATGCCGTAATTGACGCTTGTCCCACGGGGATAGCCCATCTCAAGACCGTAGACCTCGTTGTCTCCCGCTAGGGAGGTGATCTGACCGGGCAGGTAGTAGGTTGTGTCCGAGTCCCACCAGTTCAACACAGCGGAGTCGCGCCCCGTGCCGCCGAGGGTCAGTCCCCGGGGGATGTGGATGGTCGTGTCAGTTGTATAGGTTCCAGTGTGGATCAGAACCGTGTCGCCGAACCCGGACGCCGCCAGCACGGCATCCGCAACCTTCTGCGCCGCTTTCGCATAGGTCTCGTACGGCGGCGTGTTGGAGCCGGAGGGGGAGACGTGAAAGGTGGTCGCCGACGCCACCCCAGCCCAGAGGCATAGTCCGGCCCCAGCTACGAAGGCGAAAATGAGTGCGCGGTTTCGAACGGTCCGCATGTTCCCTGCCTTGTGACGTCTGTTTGCCGCTACTGCACTACCCAACTTAATTACGCCGGATTGCATGTCAAGGAGTCTTTTCGACCTCCCCTCCCACTCAGAGTCGCCGGCGAGAACGCCCGCCTGAGCGCTGATGATGTCTACCGCACGATGACCACCTTTACCGACTCTTTAAGTGTCAACGACCAGAATTTCAGTCTCGCGAAATACACGCCGCTGGCCAATGGGTGGCCCGCACTATCGGATCCGTTCCACGCAATCTGATGGGTGCCGGGGGGCAGTTCGCCTTGGAATGCGACTGTCGCCCGCCGGCCCAGCGCGTCGTAGATGATGATCTCGACAGGCGCCGGTGACGCGCCCACGGCGGGGATGTACAACGCAAACACCGTCGAACTGTTGAATGGGTTTGGATAGTTCCCCAGCAGACGCGGGGTCCTTGGCAGGGGCGCACCGGGATCGTCCGCGTCAAAGACCCCGGTCGGGATCACCGCCACCTCGTTTGATGGCGGCGATTCATGAGCGGTGGCATCAACTGCCACGACCTTGTAGTAGGCGCCCGTCAGCGAATCATGGAGGCTGTCAGTGAAGGTCGTGTCACTGGCAGGCGAGGTACCGACCCGGTTCCCCACAGTGGGCTCAAACCCGGAGTGCGCGTCGCAGTGGACGGCGTAGTTCTGCAGGTCCGTCTCATGATTGGCATCCCACCAAAGCGAGACATTTGGATAAGCGTAGTCGTACTTCAGCGACTTTGGCGCTGTCGGTGGCAGGTCGGGGTAAACATAAGTGGAACCCCCTGACCCGCCCCACCAGCCGATGTCCGACCGTGAACTGTCGGCATCTTTGACGGATGGGTCGCCCGCGTCAACCAGCGGGGAGGCGTACTGGAGTTGAAACGACGAATCCGTGGTGAACATCGGGAAGGCGTTGAAATTGGCCGAGTCGACCAGCTTGACTTTGCTCGGCACCGTGTACTTCCAGATCAGGTGGAATGAGTCTTCCGGTGGCCAGAAGGCGTTGTACATGTATGTGATCCGCCCGGTCGTGTCGCACGGCAGGCACTCGTTGCCGAATTGTGGCAGGCGCGCAAAGTCCTGCATCACATTGTTCCGAATGACCAGGGTCTGATAAGGTTTAAGGAAGACGCCCATACCCTCCCAGTCACAGTCGGCACGAACCATGGTGTTGTTCTCGACAACCCCGGAGGCATAGTACCAGGAGACAGGCTGAAAGCTGTTCAGGATCAGGTTGTTGCGGACGGTGATTGTGCCGCAATCATGCTGGTAGACCCCGGTGTACGCCCCCCGGGAAGCGTCCGTGTCGAACGTGTTGTGCTCGATGAGCACGCCGCTGGCCCAGCTAAGGAAGACGCCGCTTCCTCCTTGAGTTCCTCGAAAACGGTTGTTGTGAATCCACGTATGGGAGCCACCGTAGTAGATTCCGTCAGCTCTCCCGAATGCGAAGTCACAGTTATAGACTTCGAAAAGACCCCCCTCTCCGGCATTCAGTGCCAGCTCCCGAAACCGACAGTCATGCACTGTCACCGGAGTGGACGCATAAGAAAATGCCCCGGTAATCGAGTAGTTGTGGCTGCTTCCGTAGGGGTAATTGAACTCCAGCCCGTAGACCTCGTTGTCCCCCAGCAGCAGGGAAATCAGACCCGGGTAGGAGTCCGACCGTGCCCAATTCAGAACTACCGAGTCCCGCCCGACCCCGGCCCAAGTCAAGCCGGCAGGAATGTGGATGGTCGTGTCGAAATTGTAGATCCCTGTGTGGACCAGCACGGTGTCGCCATACCCCGATGCCGCAAGAACAGCATCCGCAACCTTGTGTGCGGCTTTGGCATAGGTGTCGTACGGTGGCGTGTCGGAGCCAAAGGGGGACACGTGGAAGGTGGCCGCCGATGTGACC
>JAGVEK010000385.1 GCA_020058315.1 Candidatus Zixiibacteriota bacterium | reverse complement strand
GGACTGATCACCGGAGAGCATGAAACTGCTCAATATCCTTCGCTTCACGTCGAGTTCCACAGTCGAGGCGAAGATCTCGGCCAGCAGGGCGCCATTCTCCTGACCGCCGTACAGCCCGAGATACTCCACCGCGCGCATCTGGAGATCGGGGTTGGCGCCACCTTTCGCAAACCTGCTCAAGATTTCGCGCGCCTTCGGTGAACCACTCTGGCTTAAGACGAACAGTGCGTGCTCTTTGAGTTTGGGTGAACTGCCGCCCTCCAGCACCTTCTCCAGCAATGGCACCGCGCGGTCCGGGTTCGAGTTCATCAGACTGCTGATGACGACCAGCTTGAGATCGTCGTCACTCTCCGCGTCAGGCGCGATCGTCTGGCCAGACGCTTGGCGGATTTCCAGTTCGAGCGCCTTGGCATCCTTGGCCCAGCGGCTCGCGGCCGACGGCTTCCGGAAGGCAGAGAGAGTCTCAAGAGCTTTAAGACGCTGGCCGAGCTTCGCGAGCGCATACGCCTTCCAGTAGATCGCACCATCCGAAAGATGGGATTTGGCCGCAGCCACTTCTTCGAACTTGTCGACCGCCTCATCCCACCGGTCTTCGTTGAGCGCTTCGGTCGCTTCCTCATAGGTTTCGACGGCGCTTACTGAATCGGCGGCTTCCTCCTCGAGCGCTTCGGCCGCTTCCTCGGATGTCTCAACAGCGCTCGCTGAATGAGCAGCCTCCACCTCATCGGCAACTGCCCAGAGGGGGAGCGTGTGGCGATTGAGCAGCCAGGCTTCGTCTTCCGCGGCGAAAGCGGCCGACACGAGAAGCGTTGTACTGAGAATGATGATGGCGCAACGAAACATGAGTGACCTCCTGATTCAAACGGATGGACGAAGAGTGTCGCGCGCGGGCGGGCATTCAACCTGGCGCGCCTTGGCCCCGATCAGCCTGACCTTGAGAATGATCCCCTGCGATTCGATACTTTTCCGCAATTCCTCGAATTCCTTGGCGGGCATTTGCGACGGGCCATGAGCGATTGCGAGGAGGATGCGTTCCAATCGATCCAGCACATCGGCCACGGCGGCATCCCCCTCGCGGGTCGCGGTTTGGCGATAAAGCCTGTTCCCTGCCACGAGATCCTGTGCGCGAGCCTGCTCGGAGGACAGGTCGACGGTGCCGTTGCCCTGAGTGTTGACCAGATCCACGAGCATCATTTGCGAACGCTCGAGGTGGTCGCCGACAGCAACCAGGAGTATGCGTTCACGGACATTTCCCGCCGGAGCCGAAGCGGTTTCCACCTGCGGACGCGGCCAGAAGCGCCCCAGCATAAATGCTGCCAGGAGACAGGCTGCGATCGACGCGGCAAGAGCCCAACGGCGGACGGGCGTGAAGCTCACACGAGTTGCCGGTCTGAGTGTGGCAAGCTGTGGTCGCAGACCAATCCACAACTCATCCGTGTGGCTCGCCGACCAGTCCGGGGCCGGCACGGAATCCACGGCCGCGAGGACATCCTTCAGACGCTCATACTCGGCACGGCATTCGGGACACCCTTCAAGGTGCGCGATTGCCTCACCGTGATCTGAAAGCTCGCCGTAGTAAAGAAGGACGAGATCGTTTTCACCAATGTGTTTCATCGCAATTCACCTATCACCGGCTCCAGTGAACGCCGCAGTTTCTGAACCGCGCGGAAGATGGTGACTTTGGTCGCGCTTTCTTTCAGACCGAGTGTGATGCCGATCTCGCGGATGGGCACGTCCCGGAAATGACGGAGCACGAACGCCGCGCGCTCATTGGGCGTGAGACAGTCCATGGCCTCGATTACGTGCTTTCGCACTTCGCGATCATGCGCCTGGCTGTCGGGAGATGGCTCGTCCGATGAAAGTGAGTTCATGATTTGTACGGTCTCGAGATCGGATGGATCGGAGACTTCCTGGCGGGTCTTTCGCCCACGCAGGATGTCGAGCGCACAGTTGATGCCGATGCGGTGCAGCCAGGTTCCGACGCTGGCGCGTGATTCGAACCGCTCCAGTTGCTGGAATGCCTTCATGAAGGTCTCCTGGACCACATCCTGCGCATCATGCTCATTACCAGTCATCCGGTAGGCCAGGTTAAACACTGTCCGACTGTGGCGATCAACCAAATCCCGAAATGCGTCCACATTCCCGGCGCGCACTTGCTCCACGATGGCCGCGTCGCATCCATCCATCCGTTCTTTGGACGGAGATGAGGCGGGGAGGTTAGCGTGTTGGGGTGGGTTATCGGCCATAATTACGCCAAGGGGCTAAAACCCCTTGTCCGCGAGGTGAAGGGGGAGACCAAGGGCTGAAACCACCTGTCCGCGACCTGGGGTGTATTGCCAATCACCGACCGGCTCAGCCTTTGGGCAAGGGGCTTTCAGCCCCTTGGCTGGTCTGTGTCACGACGCAGCAACAAACGGTCATTGTCCTTCTCGGCGGGCCGGGAGGGCGATCCACCGTGGTGGAACGCCCTCTAAATGCTTGCTTTTATCATGCAACGTCCTCGTGCCGCAGGCCGAGCTATTTGAATTGGTCAGTGTCACTTCGTGTAGAGGGCCGCGCAGTCTTCCAAACGTGTGCCCTGCTCATCTGTGACGGCGAACTGGGATGGGCCCCACATAGTCACAGCGGCGTAACGGCCGTCCTTGCTCATCAAATAGAACTTCAGACCGAATTTGGGTTTGCCGTCCTCCTGGAGAAGGCGTTTCTCAGTGGTGTGTGACGCGACCCGGCGGAGAACCTCCAATCCAGCATCGGCGGGCGACATGCCATTACGCATCAACTCGACAGCGGCGAAGCTGCTCAGATTCTGCAGATTGGCTTCTCCCCTGCCCGTGGAACCACAGGAGCCGATGGCGTTGTCCACGTAG
>JAGVEK010000299.1 GCA_020058315.1 Candidatus Zixiibacteriota bacterium | reverse complement strand
TGAAATCGTGGAATCCTGCCTGGTGAAGGGCGATCCGATCCTCCGGCTGGCGGTTGCTCACTTCGGAGATGAGAACGGCGAGTTTGCGAAACGGAAGATTCCCCGGTTCTTTGATCTCCCGATGCTCAAACCGCAGGTGAGGATTGTGCTCAAGAACTGCGGATTCATCGATCCCGAGCAGATCGACCACTACCTGGCCAACGACGGATATCTGGGCATCGAAAGTGCCTTCGCGCGCGGCGCCGACGGAGTCATCGCGGAGGTTCGCGACGCCGGACTTCGAGGGCGTGGAGGAGCAGGGTTTCCCACCTTCAAGAAGTGGGAAATCTGCCGGAACGCGCCCGGCCGGATCAAGTATCTGATCTGCAACGCCGACGAGGGCGATCCGGGTGCATTCATGAATCGCTCTCTTTTGGAAGGGGATCCCCATGCGGTCCTCGAGGGAATGCTGATCGCCGCCTATGCGATCGGCGCCTCGCAGGGGTACATCTACATCAGGGCGGAGTACCCGCTGGCCATCGCCCGCTTGAACGTTGCGATCAGCCAGATGCGGGACCACGGCCTGCTGGGTCAGAACATCCTGGAATCGGGTTTCGACTTCGAGATCACCATCAAAGAAGGTGCTGGAGCCTTCGTCTGCGGCGAGGAGACTGCACTGATCGCCTCGATCGAAGGAGAACGAGGCATGCCCAAGTCGCGGCCGCCGTTTCCAGCAATCGCCGGCCTGCACGGCATGCCCACAATCATCAATAATGTGGAGACTCTTGGAACCCTCGCCAGCATTCTCCGCAACGGGGCGCCCTGGTACCGGCAGTTCGGCGTCCAGGGAAACCACGGCACAAAGACATTCTCGCTTGTGGGGAAAGTGCGCCGCACCGGACTGATTGAAGTGCCGCTCGGAACGACCCTGCGAAAGATCATCTTCGACATCGGCGGCGGCACGACAAAACGCTTCAAGGCGGTGCAGACCGGCGGCCCGTCAGGTGGATGTCTTTCGGAGGAGTTCCTGGATACCCCCGTGGACTACGAGTCACTTGGTGCGGCCGGCTCGATCATGGGATCAGGCGGCCTCATCGTAATGGATGAGGACACCTGCGTCGTGGATTTGGCGCGGTATTTTCTCGATTTTGCCCAGCAGGAGTCGTGCGGCAAGTGTACCCCGTGTCGCGTCGGAACCAGGCATCTGGTGGAGATCCTCCAGCGGATGACAACAGGCCGCGGCCTTGCTGAGGACCTTGCCACGCTTCAGACCCTCGGCGAAACGATTAAACGTGGTTCGTTGTGCGGCCTGGGTCAGACGGCGCCGAATCCGGTGCTGACCACGCTACGCTACTTCCGGCCCGAATACCTTGAACATGTGACCGACAAATACTGCTCGGCGGCCATCTGCAAAGAACTGGTGGAGTACCGCGTGATACCCGATCGCTGCACAGGCTGTCAGCGCTGTGTCAGTATCTGTCCCACCGGCGCCATCACCGGACCGCGTGCGGAGCCGCACAACCTCGATGCCTCCAAATGCATCAAGTGCCGTGCCTGCTACGAGATCTGCCGTTTCGACGCCATCGCAGGCGACGCCATTGTCATCCGGTCCAAACGGAGAACTGCCGATGAGCAAGTGCTCTGAGAAGCTCACAATCACGATGGACAGCCACTCGTACCCTGCGGAGCGCGGGCTCACGATTCTCCAGGCGGCCGAAAGAAATGGCGTCTACATCCCCACGCTCTGTGCCCACAAGGATCTTGTTCCGTTCGGTGGCTGCCGCATGTGCATCGTGGAGGTCGATGGCATGCGCGGTTTCCCGACCGCCTGCACCACACCCGTTGAGGACGGGATGGCCATCCGGACTGACACCGCTCAACTCCAGACCATGCGCCGGGAAGTGCTGCAGTTGATCCTGAGTGAGCACACCTCCAGTTGTCTGATCTGCGATGAACGGGAGGACTGCAAGGCCTACTCGGTCACAATCCGCAAGGCGGGCGTGACCACCGGTTGCCGGTATTGCCCCAACGACGCGCAGTGCGAATTGCAGACAGTGACGGAGAGATTGGGAATTACAGAGATCGGCTATCCGATCTACTATCGCAGCCTGCCAGTCGAGACGGAAGACCCGTTCTATGACCGGGACTACAATCTGTGCATCCTCTGCGGCCGATGCGTCCGGGTGTGCCAGGATATCCGCGCCGCCGGTACGTTATCTTTTTGCCGCCGGGGACCGCACTCCGTGATCGGTCCGGCCTTCGGCCGGAGCCACCTGGAAGCCGGATGCGAGTTCTGCGGCGCCTGCGTGTCCGTGTGCCCGACGGGCGCACTCTCGGAGAAGACCGGCAAGTGGGACGGGAAACCGGAACGCGAAACAATCACCACCTGCCCGTTCTGCGGTGTGGGATGCCAGATGCGTCTGCTGGTGAAGAACGGTGCTGTCATCGGAAGCCGGCCTGCGGATGACATGCTGGTGAACAATGGACAGCTATGTGTCAAGGGGCGGTTCTGTGTTACCGAGACGGTCAACGGTTATCAGCGTGCCGCAAGACCATACAGAACAGAGAGTGGCCGCACCATCCCCATCCACTGGGAAGAAGCTGTTGCGGCGGCGGCCGAGCGTCTTTCCGCCTGCGCCCCGGATGATTTCGGCATGCTCGTCTCCCCCAACTGCTGCACCGAGGATTTGTACGTGGCGCAGAAGTTCGTCCGCACCGTGATGGGATCTCATCACATCGACACATCGGCGAGGATGTTTTACCGCTCGGGCTTCAATGCCTATCTGGATCTCATGAAGATGTCGGTTCCTCTCTCTACGGTCCGCGGGGCGTCGAGCATCCTCTGTATCGGGCTCGATACGAGGTTCGCGCGGTCGGTTGTGGGGGTGGAGCTCCGTCAGGCCGTCAGACGGGGCGCCAAAATCATCACAATCCACCCGCAGGACCACAACCTCAGCACGTTTAGTGACAGGTGGATCCAGCCCCTTCCCGGTACGGAGACTGCTGTTCTCAATTCGCTGGTGGACCTGACCACTGCCAGGAGAGCGGGAAGCACCCTGACAGGTGGCGCGTCAAACGACGGGAACCACGCTGATGATCTCCATGCTGTTGCGCAGATCCTCATGGATGCACAACCGACCGTGATCCTCGTAGGCTCGGAGTACCTGCGACATGACCAAGCCGCCTCGATTCTCGAAGCGATCGCGCGGCTGGCGCGCAACATCGGGGCTGGTGTTCTTCCCCTCCCGGCACAGAACAACTTGTATGGCTCCGTTCTCATGGGCGCGTATGCTGAATTTCTCCCCGGAGGGGAATCCGCAACCAATCCCAAGGCAGTCAGTGCTTTGGGGCAGCAAGGGAACGTCACGATACCCGGGTTCTCTCCATGGGACGCCACGATGCTCTCTCCGGAGAAGAGACTCAAAGTCCTCTATCTGATCGGGGAGATTCCGCCGGCTGTCGGGCGCTTCTCTGACTTCGTGATCTTTCAGAGCATCTATCCCCCGACAGCCGCGCTTGGGGCGGATCTTATTCTCCCCTCGGCCGCGTTCACCGAGGTTGATGGATCATTCATCAACGGTGAGGGACGGATCCAGCGCGTTCGGAAGGCGGTTGACCCGCCGGGTGAGGCCAAGCCCGACTGGGAAATCCTCTGTCAGATCGCGCGGATGATGGGATTCAAAGGATTCGATTTCAGTAGTGCCGCAGAAATCCATCGCGAGATGTCACGTCTGATTGATGGTCTGGGGGACTTTGACAACCCCGCACGCGAAGCGCGCTCCCTGACGTGCGCAGGGGAGTTCCGCATTCCCCAGACAAAGGCGGCGGCAACCCTGAAGACCGACCGGTCATTCCCCTTCATCCTGAGTGCTTCGGTCGTGGAGCACACGCATCGTGGTTTCCCCCTGTCCGCTCACGTTGAGGGAGCAAGAGCGCTGTTCACGGAGAGGATCATCGAGATCAATCAAGAGGACGCCCGGGAGGCAGGCCTTTCCCACGGTGATGAAGTGCTTGTGTCCGGAGATGGTTTCGAGGCGGCCTGGTGTGCCAGGATCGCGAATGACCAGCCCAGAGGGACGCTGTGCGCCGTGCTGGGAGAGCATGAGGCGATCCCCTTCAACCCGTGCCCGGCGAGAATAAGGAAGAGAGATGTTTAAGGTCCTGGAACAGCGGATGATCGTCCCCAATATCCATCTGCTGCGGCTGGAAGCTCCGGCTGTCGCCCGCGAGGCGAAGCCCGGCCAGTTTGCGATTGTGCGCGCCACGGAAGACGGCGAGAGAATACCTCTCTCGATCGCGGACTGGAACCCGGAAGACGGAACGGTGACAATCGTCTTCATGAATGTCGGCAGCAGCACCAGAAAATTGGCCGCGCTCAAATCCGGCAGCAGCATTCCCACCGTGGTTGGACCACTGGGCAATCCGACCGAGATCGGACTATACGGCACGGTTCTGTGTGTCGGCGGGTGCTACGGGATCGGCAGCATCTACCCGGTCGCCCGTGCGCTTAAAGCCGCCGGCAATAGGGTGATCTCTGTAATCGAATCCAGGAGTTCCTACTTGTTCTACTGGGAGGACCGGCTTGAAAGCGTATCCGACCGGCTCATCCACATCACGCGTGATGGAACGAAAGGTTATCGGGGACATGTGGGACGATTGCCGGAGATCATCAAATCGATTGAAGAACCGATCCATCGCGTCATCATCAACGGTTGCACCTTTCTGCTTATGAGAGGGTCCGATGTCACCCGTCCGCAGAGCATCCCGACGGTCGTGAGTCTCAACCCGATCATGATCGACGGCACAGGAATGTGCGGGGTGTGCCGAGTCACGGTTGGATCGGTGACGCGTTTTGCCTGTGTTCATGGGCCGGATTTCGATGGCCATCAGGTGGACTGGGCCGAACTTCTCCAGCGCCGGAAAATGTACATAACAGAAGAAGTTGTGCCCCTCAGAACAAGTCGTTGTGAAGAACATGCCATAAGATCATAGGGCCCTGTGCTATGCCTGAACCGAAGCCGAAGAAAACGCTGGATCTGAACAGACGGGAAATGCCCAAGCAGCCGCCTGAGGTGCGGCGTCACAATTTCGATGAGGTGGCGCTGGGGTATACCGTGGAAACCGCGATTGAGGAAGCTCGCCGATGCATCAAGTGCCCAGCGCCGAAGTGCGTCGACAACTGCCCCGTGGAGATCGACATCCCCGGCTTTGTCAAGTTTGTTGCCGAGGGGGATTTCGCGCAGGGGATCAAGATACTGAAACAGAAGAACTGCCTTCCCGCGGTCTGCGGCCGGGTCTGCCCTCAGGAAGAGCAGTGCGAGGAAACGTGCTCTCTGGGCAAGAAACACGGTCAGATCGCCATCGGACGTCTCGAGCGGTTCCTGGCAGACTGGGAAGCGACTCAAGGGGAGCCGGAGATCCCGGAGATGGCGCCGACGACGGGACGAAAGGTGGCAGTCATTGGCGGGGGACCTGCGGGTCTCACGGTGGCCGGTGATCTGATCAAGCTCGGACACAAAGTCACGATCTTTGAAGCGTTGCACAAGATGGGAGGTGTTCTCATCTATGGCATCCCTGAGTTCCGTCTTCCCAAGGCCATCGTGGGACGGGAAGTTGAGTATCTCAGGAGCCTTGGTGTCGAAATCGTGACCGACTTTGTCGTTGGCAAGACAAGGACCGTGGACAGTCTCCTGGAGGAATTCGACGCGGTTTTCGTCGGCTCGGGCGCCGGACTCCCGTGGTTCATGGAAATCCCCGGCGAAAATCTGAATGGAGTCTACTCTGCAAACGAGTATCTGACTCGCATGAATCTGATGGCCGGATTCCTCTTCCCTCAGTTTCAGACCCCGATCAAGAGGCACAAGTGCGTCGCCGTTCTTGGCGGCGGTAATGTGGCGATGGACTGCGCGAGAACGGCTCTGCGATTGGGCGCGGAATCACGGATTATCTACCGCCGATCACGGCAGGAGCTTCCAGCACGACTGGAGGAAGTCGAGAATGCCGAGGAGGAAGGAGTCATCTTCGAATTCTTGACTCTTCCTATCCGGTACATCGGTGACGAAAACGGGTGGGTCAAGGAAATCGAGTGCCTGAAAATGACGCTGGGGGAACCCGATGCTTCTGGACGGCGGAAGCCCATTCCCATTGAGGGCTCCGAGACCATCTATCCGGTGGATGCCGTGGTCTGCGCCATCGGCAACAGCCCCAATCCGCTGATCGCCGCCACCACACCGGGACTGGAACTGGGAAAGAAAGGAAACATCGTGGCAGATGAGCAGACAGGCAAGACTTCCCGCGACCGGATATGGGCGGGGGGCGACGTGGTGACCGGCGCAGCGACGGTCATCCTTGCCATGGGAGCCGGCCGCAAGGCCGCCAGGTCTATCCACGAGTACCTTTGCTCTCTGTAGGGCCGCCGGTCTTCGTCACGTTGCCTGCTTGATCGACCACATGTTCCGGATGGGGATCCACCTTGCGCAATTGAAGATCCATGCCAAGTGGATTTTCCCCCTTTCCGTCCAAAGCGCGACGGACCAGTTTGACTATCCAAGGATATGGAGCGGTTCAGTCCAAACGGGACGCGTAAGGGCTCTTTGCTAAGATGTAGTTTTG
>JAGVEK010000177.1 GCA_020058315.1 Candidatus Zixiibacteriota bacterium | reverse complement strand
GTCCTCCACAAAGGTCGAATCCGGATAGTCGTCGTCCGGGCCAAGGGCAGTCACCTCCAGCCCACATGCCTCGAGTGCCCCCACATAAGCGGAATGCTGTGTCAAAGCCGTTTCATAGCGGGGCGGGCCGAGATTGGCGGACGTCAGACCGCGCACCATTGATGGTCCGGGTGGACGCACAATTGCTCTGGTGAATTCCACATTCTCTCTGTCCGCCCGCGTTGCCTGTCGCCGCGACAGCCGGGCAACTCTACTTCATGAGCACCATCTTGCGCGTCAGACTCTGTTGTTCGGCCGTCAACCGGTAGAAGTAGACACCGCTGGCGACCGACCGACCCTTCATGTCGGTGCCATCCCACTCGAACGAGTAGGATCCAGCGAGCAAATTATCCTCGCGATGTGTCAGGATGGTTTGTCCGAGGAGATTGAGGATGGACAGCGCGGCGGCACCACCTCTCTCGACATCGAAACGGATCGTCGTTGCGGCGTTGAACGGGTTTGGGCTGTTCTGATGCAGGGCGAAGCCGCGGGGTCGGTTATTGACCGACTGTTCAAAGACTGCGGAGACGACCGGCTCGTAGGCGACCACACCGATGTCGTTCTCGGTGTCTGGCAAGTCGGTCCCGTTGACATACCCGGCAACGTACACGTGATCTTCCTGACCGATGCAGACATGGGTTCCCAGATCGTACCCGCCGCCACCATCCCAGGTCATTTCCCAGAGATTGGCGCCCGTGGCGCCGTCGAATTTCATCGTGAGGTAGTCGTCCAGTGTACCGGTGTATGACGCGCGCCGACCGGTTATGTACATGTTGCCCGCCGAATCGAGGGCCACCCCTTCCGCCGACTCCGAAGCGGCCGTGCCCGCATAGCCAAACAAGAGCGAGTCCCCATCCGGCGAGAGCTTGATGAAGGTGAAGTCGTCCGACGTCTCTGACTGACGGGTGTATCCCCCGATGCAGACGTTGCCGTCCGGATCAATCAAGACGCCGACCGGTGCATCGGTGCCGCTGGCCGATCCGTCGTAGATCCAGTCCCAGAGTAATTCGCCGGCGGGGCTGTACTTCAGGACGACGATATCCGAGCTGCCGCCCGAACCAATGATCTTTCCGACGACATACGCGTTGCCGTCATTGTCCACAGCAATCCCATTGGCCGCGTCGCTTCCGTGACCGGGACCGTCGTAGGCCCGTCCCCAGAGTGTGTCGCCGTCGGCGGACATTTTCACGGTCAATATGTCGACCGGCGTTCCATATCCCACAAACCCAGCCAAATAGACCGAACCATCCAGCGCGCAGGCGCCACATTTTCCGTCCCCGCCGCTGGATCCCGTCCACTTGTAGTACTTCGTCCAGAGTGAATCGCCTGCCGGTGAATACTTCGTCGCGTAAGCGTTGTACCCTCCCTGGGAGCCCATCCCAACAGCGATGATATCGTGGGATGGTCCGATAAAGAGGTCACGCACGTTGGCATCCGAGACTTTGGTCTTGCAGGTCCACACGACCCCGCCGGCGGTGTTGAGCTTGATCAAGAGAGTCTGCCCTCCCGACACCCCCTTCGTCGTGGTCCAGCCCCCGACGAAACTGTTGCCGTCGCCGTCAACTTCCAACGCCATCGCATAATCGGAGGAATCACCCGGACCGTTAAGGGAGTGCTCCCACTCCACCGCGCCGGAATCATTGTACTTGGCGACAAGAAAATCCCAGTCGGCCGAACCAGTGCTGTTTCCGGCGACATAGCAATTGCCGCTGGCATCGAGCCCAATGCCCACGGCCTCGTCCACATTGTCTCCGGGACCGAAGTAGACGCGCGACCATTTCTCCTGAACCTGTGCGTGAACATTGCTGGCGCCGATCAATAGCACGACCGGCATGACTGACCAAAGTCGAGTGAGTGACAATGCTGCCTCCATGGTTGTCGAACTGGGTTGCGTGCCGCCGCCTGGGGTCCTCAAAGCACCTCCGGCCCCGTCGACCGCACTTCCGATGCCGGGGCTTGGTATAACCGGCACGGTTTTATGTCAAGTTGGTGGTCTGGCAGTGTTCAATGCGTGCTAATGATTTTGACAACCATGTATGTCGTCAACCAATTCGACCACGTTCGGACTCCAACCCAGGACGCGATCTGCCTAACGGCAATCGCTCTCTCCGAATCGGTGGTCCGGGGGATCATCGTGGCCGACCAGGCACCTTGACGCACGAGGGATTCGCCAGATGACCTTACATCAAACGCAGTCGGCAGCCATCGACATCCGACGTTATTTCTTGTTCAACACAATATCTTCCAGTCGCACGGCAGCCCGTGGCGCCGGCCAGCCAACGGGTGGGGGTTCGATGGTGGCATCGAATGTTCCGCTGGCGCTTCCGGTCATGGGAACATCCTGCGGCTCCCCGTTCACCATGATGGTCTGTTCTCCGTAGAGGCTTGCCGTGAAAGACCCCTTGAGCCGTCCACCCACTGCGGCGCCGTAATTCTCGAGAGTCATGGTCCCCGACACCGAAGTGAATGCGGTCAGACTACCATCATCCTCATTAACGTAGGCTGGTGTCACGAATAAGATCATGGCATCGCCGGCGTCAAAACCCTCGTCCGAGAGTGTGAATGAACCAGGCGCACTGAGGTCCTTGTCGAAGAAGATGAAGACACTCTCGTAATTCTGGAGAGTGGTCAAGCTTGGATTCGGATCTTTCGTCGCAATGATCGCAGGGTAGCCGGGCAGATCATTGTAGGTCCCCATCATCGCGAGAATCGATACCGGCGCAAACGAGCCCGAATGCCCTGGTATACTGACCGACCCGGAGAACGTATTCTCGCCGCCTTGACCGCACAGTCGAGTCTGCGGGCCGTCGGGACGTTCCACATAGATGCGAACCGCCGTCCACGGAATGCCGCGCGGCGGGATACCACTCCACGAACCCCGGCTGCTGAAAAGATAGGTCCAAGGGTCGCTCCACGCACGCCCCAGGTAGCTGACACCTTCGATCGGCCAGTAAGGGGCGATACCGTACGGGTTCTTCGATGGATCGCTCAGACAATTCGGTTCGCCGCCGACTTGAAGCTCTGCCGCTACACCTTGCGGCAGGCGGCGGAAATCATTGAGTTTGTTGGCGGGATACCAGACAACGTTCTCGCCGCCGAGCGCATTGATCAGAGCAGGATCGTCCGTGGCGAGGGTGTTGCGTATCTGGACCTGGCCGTTGTGCACTTCCAGCGCGGCCGTATGTGCGTACTCAAGGACCGACGTCGGATAAAAGCGATCGGTGCCGCCGCGTTGCCCCCAGACACCAGGTTTGAATGCCAGAACCACGTGGCGTCCCTCGCTGGCGTACCCGATGATCCTCTGAACAAGCGTGTCAGGGACATTCTGGCCATCGTTGAAACCTGCGACGTCTTCGAAATAGGTGTCAAGAAATGCCTGGACTGTCTCAACCCCTCGTGAACCGGTGTCGCTCTGTGGGACATCGACACCCGGATACTGGCGGCGAACGACGGCAAGGAGCGAATCACGGTTGCAGCCACGAGCCTGCAGTTGCCCCAGCACATAACGGATCGTCC
>JAGVEK010000550.1 GCA_020058315.1 Candidatus Zixiibacteriota bacterium | reverse complement strand
CGCTGGCGGGGAATACCGGCCGCCGCTGGCATCGCCTTGGGTCCGGCGTTTGTCTACAGTGCACGGCATGAACAGCCGCCGACTCGGCACCTTACTGCCCCCAGCGAAGTCGACGCGGAGTTGCAGCGGCTGGCCGGCGCGCTCGCGCTCGTCCGGCAGGATCTGCTCCGCTTGAAAGCCGATTCCGGCGGGTCTATGGGGTCGGCTCTTGCGAAGATCTTCGATGCGCAGATAATGATTGTCGACGATGCCGCGATCGACGCTCAAGTCAGAGGTTTGATCGAACGCGAACGCATCGCCGCCGAGAACGCCTTTTCGCGTGTGCTCAGCGAAGCGCAGCAATCCATCGCGAAAGCTTCCGATCCCTATCTTCGGGAAATGGCCAATGACGTCCAAGCCGTCAAGGCGCGTGTCATCAATGTCCTCCTCGGTCTCGGCGCTACCTTGAGCCAGCCTCTGTCTTCACCAGTGATCGTCTTCGCGGACAATATCACACCCTCGGAGATCATCGGGCTGAAACGCGATTGCGTGCTCGGGATCGTGACCGAGGGCGGCGGACAGACTTCACACACGGCGCTGCTGGCCAAGTCGCTCCGCGTACCTGCTGTGGTCGGTGTCGGGCTGGACGTACGTCTTGTGCGACCGGGAAGTCAGGTGGCCGTCGATGGCTACAACGGTTTAGTGATCCTGGAACCGGATCAGGCGACCATCGAGTTCATCGAGCGTAAGAAAAAACGGACGCTGGCGCCCTGGCCGCGGAAGTTTGAGGCTTTGCGGGAACTACCTGCTACGACGCCTGATCGCCACAACATCCGGCTCATGGCCAATATTGATCTTGGCCGCGAAGCTCTGTCGGCGGTTGAGGCCGGTGCGGATGGGGTGGGTCTGTATCGAACTGAGTACATATTTCTCGAACATGCGAGATACCCTTCTGAGGTGCAGCAACGCGCAGCGTATCGCGAGGCCATTGAGGCGCTTGGCGGGCGGCCGCTGGTGGTGCGTACGTTTGATCTTGGGAGCGACAAAGTGATTCCCGGTCGTACTCCCGAACCCAATCCCGCGCTCGGCCTGCGCGGTCTTCGTCTCTCTTTGCGTTATCCCAATACCCTGGCGGTACAGTTTCGGGCGTTGCTCGCGGCGTCGGCCTGGGGACCGGTCTCGGTCATGTTGCCCATGGTGATCGATCTGGACGAATTTCGCGCCGCGCAGGATCATTGGCTGGTGGCCAAGGAGACGCTGAAGAACAAGGGTGTGAAGTTCAATCCCAGAACGCCGCTGGGAATCATGATCGAAACCCCTGCCTCGGTTTGTATGATAGACGAATTAGCCAAGGCGTCCGATTTTCTCTCGATCGGCAGCAATGATCTCCTGCAGTACACCGTGGTTGCCGATCGCGGGAATCGAGCCGTTTCGCATCCGCACGATCGCTGGCATCCAGCGCTCTGGCGGCAAATCGCAGCGGTGATCAAAGCCGGACACAAATTCCGCCGGCCGGTCGCGATTTGCGGAGAGATTGCCACCGATCCCCAGGTTGCGCCGATCCTGCTGGGTTTGGGGATCGATTCACTCTCCTGCCATCCGAATTCGATTCCAAAGATCAAATCAATCATCCGTTCGCTTCGCTACTCTGATGCGCGGGAATTTGTGGATCGTTTCGTGCGCATCTCGTCACTCGAAAAGGGTCGCGACGCGGCCATGCGATTTGCCGGCCGGCACGGGATCAAAGTGTAGGCCGGGGCGCGTTTGGGCCGAGTGGGAGCGGAAGTCCTATGGAGATGACAGCATCGATTCTTGACAACCCCAAACGGCATCGCGATCTCGATGCCGGGCTCATGCATGATGCCATCGCTGCTTTTCCGGATCATTTGGAAAAATCGCTGCGGTTGCCGGGCGAAATTGACTGGTCTGCGCAGAAGCCAACCACGCCACAGGGGGTTTGTATTTGTGGCATGGGCGGCTCGGCGATCGGGGGGGATCTGGCGCGCTCCTACTGGGAAGCCGAGTCTCCCATCCCCATCGTGGTGGTTCGAAACCATCGGCTTCCCGCCTTCATCAATGACCACTGGTTTGTCATTGCGTCGAGTTACTCCGGCAATACCGAGGAAGTGCTGGCGGCTGTTGCTGAGGCGGCCCGGCGCGGTTGCCGGAGGATTCTGGCTTTGGCTTCAGGGGGACGGCTTGCGGCCCTGGCCCAGGAACATCGTTGGCCACTGATCCGGCTGCCCAATGGTCTCATGCCGCGCGCTGCACTTGGGTATTCGTTTGGCGGTGTCATGCTGGCAATGGCACACTGGGGAGTGGCCGGTAACAATCCATCGGTTCTGTTGTCGGCCCTGACCAGTGAACTGCTCGCAACATCATCTTTCCTGGCAGGACGTGTGTCCCTATTGGATCGGGCCTGCCCTCTGGAGAGGAATCCGGCGAAACAGGCAGCAACCAATGTTGCCGGACGGATTGTGGCGATTCTCGGGACCAGCGGCACAACCGATGTGATCGCCGCGCGCATCAAGACCCAGCTTTGTGAGAACAGCAAGGCGCTGGCCTTCGCCAACGCATTCCCGGAAGTGACGCACAACGAGATCGTGGGACTCGCCGCGTTTGGAAATGCGTCCGAGCAACTCGCCGTCATCATCTTGTCCAGCGAGGAAGACCACCCAGCAGCTGTAGCACAACAGGAGGCCTTCCAGCGAATGATGCGCGATTTCCAGATTCCTCTCATCCGTCTGCAGGCTGAAGGGCACGGTCGGCTGGATCGTATGCTCTCACTGGTTCAAACCGGGGATTTCATCAGCTATCATCTGGCCATTCTCAACGGCCAGGACCCCACGCCGATCGCCGCGATCGATACTCTCAAGCGGTCGCTGGTGCGATGAACAACGAAAGTCGTCTGCTGGGAGCGATGTTTTTGAGGATGGGGCAAGTGCGAGTGGACCGGATGGTCTCTGAGAGAATGCCCCGCCGTCCAATCGTCGGGGCGTGTTGCAATACGCCCCTACGCCCGGGCAGCGACACGGCTGGCTCCCTGTGGGAGGTCTTGATTGGGGCGTTCACTGGGTTCTGGATGGTTTGTCTCGGCTCGTCGCTACCGGGTTTGTCCACCTTACCGGCTGCCAGTCAGTTCGCCGGCCTTTTCCGCGTCGAACGCACTAACGCGCTGGTCCTGTCCTTGATCTTCGCCGGGGCGGTGCTCTGGTACATCACACAAGCCCGGCGTGGTGCGAAGATGTATGTCCGTCCCATTCCCGGTCTCTCGGCAGTGGATGAAGCGGTGGGCCGGGCAACAGAAATGGGCCGTCCCATCGTTTTCATCCCAGGAACAGGGGACCTCGATGAAATTCAGACGATCGCTGGATTGTCGATTCTGGGCAGAGTGGCCCGGGTGACCGCGCGGTATGCGACGCCTCTCCGGGTGCCGGTTCTGTATCCACTGCCGATGGCGGCGGCGCAGGAGATCGTGCGCGAAGCGTACTTCGATGAAGGCGTGGAACATCTCGATCCCCAGACCGTGCAGTACGTCGCCGGGGAGTCGTTCTCCTATTCTGCGCGCGTGGGGGGGATGATGCTGCGCGAGCGTCCCGCGGCGGCGATCTACATGGGGCAATTCACCGCGGAGTCGCTCCTGATCGCCGAGGTGGGACAGTCGACCGGCGCAATCCAAATCGCCGGCACGGCCTCCCCCGATCAGTTGCCGTTCTTCATCGCCGCCTGTGACTACACGCTGATTGGCGAAGAGCTCTACGCCGCAAGTGCCTACCTGTCGGGTGACCCGAGAATGCTGGGATCTCTGAAGGGGCAGGACCTGATGAAGGTATTGATCGCCGCCGCTGTCGTGGTCGGCACTATAGCAGTCAGCGCCGGATGGAATCCCGGCTGGCTGCTAACCATGTTCGAGGCCAAGTGACCGCCGAGTTGGATTGCCGCCGATGAAAACCCGCCTTCCCGTCCTTGTCGCATTCATCTCCGGTGCGCTGATGATCATCGCCTTTTTCGGGCGCGGGAGCATGGTCGATGCGGCTTCCGAGACGGCACTGACATGGCAGAGCATCGTCGGGGGGTTCGCGCTTCTGCTCGGGGCGGTCTCAATTGTGCGTGTGCATTGGCAGAAGATATCCACGCGCCACGAAGATCGTTTCTACTCCGCGTGCCTGTTGGTGTGTTTTGTCGTCATGGGTGGTTCCGGAGTCGTGTTTGGGATCGGTGGCGGCACGCTTTTTGATGGTCTCTTCCAGCGCATCCAGGCGCCGATGATGTCGACCATGTTTTCGGTTTTGGCTTTCTTCATTGCCTCGGCGGCCTATCGTGCCTTCCGCGCGCGTTCGGTGTCCTCTGCGATATTGCTTGTCGCCGCAATGGTTGTGATGCTGGGGCGGATTCCGATGGGCCAGTACATCTACCACGGTCTGCCCGCGTGGGCCGACTGGATCATGACGGTCCCATCAATGGCGGTCCAGCGCGGCATTCTCATTGGTGCCGCCCTGGGTGCAGCCTCGATGTCGTTGCGGATCATCCTCGGTGTTGAACGCACCTACCTGGGGCGGGGATAATGAGCGAATTACGCCCTGCTCAGCCGGTACCGAGGGCGCCCTTCTGGCAGCGTCTGCAGGCCGTCGACCGGCGGATCCTCTACTCGCTGATCTTCGCGTCCGTGATTATTCCAGTCGTGTGGCCATTGCACCTCCCTACGCCGGTGACGCCGGAATCGCGAGCGTTCTTCAATGCCGTCGACAGCCTGCCCTCAGGCTCGGTTGTGCTGTTCCCTTTTGATTTCTGGCCGTCAACGCTTCCTGAAACTGAGCCGATGGCCGTTGCCGGGTTGCGCCACTGTTTCCGCAAGAACCTCCGCGTGGTGGGTCTGTCGAACGTAGGAATGGGCGGGCCGTCGATTGCCGACCGGCTGCTCGATTCAATCGGTGCAGAATTCCACAAGAGCTACGGTGTGGACTACGTCAATCTGGGTTACAAGGCCAACTACTCAGCAGTCCTGCTGGGCATGGGTTCAAAGATCGCGGACATTTTTCCCGCCGATCACCGTGGCACCCGTCTTGAAGATATTCCGCTCATGCGGCAAGTCCCCAATTACGACTCGGTCAAGTTTGTCCTGATCATCTCGGATAACGCGATGACGGACTACTGGGTTGCTTTGGTGAATGCGCGCTTTGGGCTGCCAATGGTCGCTGGGGTGACCGCGATCATGGCCCCCAAAATGCTTTCCTATATTCACTCGCATCAATTGATTGGGCTGCTGGGAGGGATGAAAGGGGCGGCAGAATACGAGCAACTCATCGGCCATGCGGACAAAGCCAGTCTCGGCATGGACGCCCAGTCATTGATTCATTTTCTCATCATCTCGTTCATTATCCTGGGAAATGCAGGCCACTTCATGATGCGCCGCCAACAGGCACGTGCAGGTCAGGTGTAGCCACTCATGTTTGACTGGATATCGCACCCGTTTTTCGCCCTTCTGCCAACCGCGTTCTTCACGCTGGCGATCTTCTCATTTCTGTACAAAGACAATCCCATGTTCAAGCTGGCCGAGCATGTGTTCGCAGGGTTGTCAGCCGGGTACTTCTTCGGGCTGATCTTCCAGTCGGTCATCCGGCAGCAGGTTTGGATGCCTCTGACGCAGGATGGTCAATGGATTGTCATCTTTCCCGGTGTTCTGGGCCTGCTGATGTTTGCGCGGTTCTTTCCCAGGATCGGGTGGATGACCAGGCTGCCATTGGCGTTCGTGATCGGCAGCACCGCCGGCATCATGTTTATTCAGCAGCTTCACGGTATGGTCCTGCCCCAAGTGGGGCGCACGCTGTTACCTCTCGATTCGATCCGAAACGTCCTGATTATTGCTGGTGTGCTCACCACCCTGATCTATTTCTATTTCTCCAAGCCGCACACCGGTCCGCTGGGGTGGGTCGCATCGACCGGTATTGGATTCATTATGGTTGCCTTCGGGGCGCACTTCGGTTACACGGTCATGGCCCGTGTTTCGCTGCTGATCGG
>JAGVEK010000364.1 GCA_020058315.1 Candidatus Zixiibacteriota bacterium | reverse complement strand
TTCATCCGTGTCGATGTGCAGAGTATCGGCCGTATGCCGCCGGCACTGTTCGATTTCGACATCCAGACGGGAGAGTTCAATATCCACCTGTGCGCGGGCGCGTTCCGCCTCGTCGCGGCGCCGACGTGCCTCTTTTGCAGTGCCATCGACGGCAGAAGCCTTCTCATGCTGACGCAGCGCTTCGGCGCGCGTGGATGTGCGTTCGGATTCCAATCGTGCGCGTGCGGCGGACAGTTCAGCGTGCGACTTCTCCAGGATCGCCAACTGGTCGCCCGACTGGGCGGCTTCCATCCGCGCGGATGCCAATCGGGACTGGATCTGCGTCTGCTCCTCGCGGATCTCCTCGATGGTCTCTGACAGCCGCTGGCTTTCGGTTGCGGCTGCATCAAGGCGCGCGATCGCCTCGACGGTCTGCACGCGCGCATCGTTCACGGCGATGCTGCGGGTGGTCACCTGCTCCTCGAGCACCGCCAGCCGTTCGGCGGCCTGACGGCGACGTTCGGCGACACCACTCACACGCTCGTCGACCTGGCGAATCAGGTCATCCTGACGCCCGTGATGGGCATCATCATCGGCCAGCGCTGCTCTTCTCACCGCCAGGTCGTGATTCAAATCGTCTCGCATGCGGATCAGTTCGGCGGCGCGAGCGTTCTCCCCTTCCAGTGCCAGACGCTGATCGCGCAGCTTCTCTTCGAGCATCCGCAACTGGGCGGCGTTCATGTCCCGATCATTCCGGACCCGAGTAGCTTGCGAGGTGAGTTCGCTGATACGGGAGCGGGCGTCGGCCTCTGCTCGGCGGCCACCAGCGATTCGCTGTTGGAATTCTTCGAGCCGGCCGGCACGTCCCACGATCGAGTCGTTTGCGACGCCAGCGGATGCACCGGCTTCCCCGAATGCGCTCTCGACTCGCAGGGCGCCGCTCGGTTCAATCAGGAAGCCGTCGCGCGAGACAACGCTGCAACGACGCCCCATGGCATCGAACACACGGCGCGCTTCGGTTTGAGTTTCCACAACCGCGACTCTGCCGAGGAGGGCACGCACCCAGACTGCCGCCTCCGGTTCCGCCGCAATCCGGTCGGAGAGTACACCGAGAAAGGCCGGATCGTCACAGTTAGGTTTGGTCACCGGTTCAAGACGCAGCAGGGATGGATCCAGAACGACGGCCCGCCCCGCGGCGGCACCCGCCAGGTAGGAAATGAGGCTCTGGGCAGTTGCCGGATCATCGCACCAGAGGGCACCGAGCCTGTCGGCGAGGGCGAGTTCGACAGCGCGCTCCCATCCATGCTCGGGGTGCAGACGGTCGCTGAGGCTGCGTACGCGCCCCTGCCAGCGATCAGAATCGGATAACACCGCCTCGGCTGCCGCCCCAAGTCCCTCCCCGCGGGCAATCATCCCGGCCAGCATGTCGCGGGCAGATTCCCATTCCTGCAGGCGCTCAGTCCAGGAGCGTGCGTCACCTTCCAAACGCAGGCGCTCCTCATCGAGCGCCGACAGTTGTTGCTCCAGACCATGATCAATCGTCTGAGCATCACCAAGCTCGCGATCAACATCTGCTAATGACTGCTTGATCCGCTCGATTTCCTCGCTCTTGCGCGCATGTTCCTCGTTCAGCCGGTTCAGCCGTATTGCCAGTTCTTCGATGAGCTTTCCCCAGCCCTGACGCCTCTCGACTGTGGCCGCTTGCTGCGTGTCCATCTGGGCTCGTTCGCGAGTCAGAGTGGCATGTTCAGTGTCCAGGCGTCCCAGGGTCTCCTCCGCCTCGCCGGCTTCAGCGGCGACCGCCCGGTACGTCGATTCCGCCTCCTGAGATTGTCTGGAAACGATCTCTCGCTGCCGATCAGCCTCGACCTTTGCGGCATCGGCCGCGGACCGGCGGGTGGTCAAGTCCTCGGATCTCGCCACGAGAGCCGAAAGACGCTCCTGCAGTTGAAGGTGCTCCTCTTCCAGGTACTTCAGCCGGCCGGTCAACTGGACGCGCCGCGTTTCGGATGTGTGCCATTCGTGTGTCAGCTCGGCCAGGCGATCGGCGACGTCGCTCGCGGCCTTCTCCGCCTGCTCGGTCGTGAGACGCACGGACTGCCACTCCAACTCAAGCGTATCATACTTCGCCTGGAAACCGGCGCATTCGTCGTGTACGA
The DNA here is from genome assembly GCA_020058315.1 of Candidatus Zixiibacteriota bacterium. Taxonomy (GTDB): domain Bacteria; phylum Zixibacteria; class MSB-5A5; order WJJR01; family WJJR01; genus JACRMA01. The sequence goes on along the minus strand of JAGVEK010000364.1, from coordinate 2,259 downwards.
TCCGGGCCTTGTTTTCGATCTGCCGGCGCGAATCGAGAAGACCGCGGTACGAACGGATTGCCTCTGCAATCTGGAGGTTGTGCAGCTCGTCACGAAGCTGGCGATGGCGTTCGGCTCTGCCCTTCTGGCGCCCCAGCGACCGCGCGCGGGTAGCGACTTCGTTTTTCAAATCGGTGAGCCGGATTAGATCGTGCTCAGTGGCTTCGAGTTTTCTCAAGGCGGCCCGTTTGCGCCATTTGTACTTGGAGACACCGGCCGCTTCCTCGAAAAGGCTGCGCCGCTCGTCGGGATTCTCGGAGATGATCGCATCAATCATCCCCTGCTGGATCACCGAGTAAGCATGCGATCCCATCCCCGTATCCATGAAGAGGTCGTTGATATCCTTGAGACGGCAGGCGGCACGATTGAGACGGTATTCGCTCAAGCCGGAGCGGTCCAGGCGGCGCGTGACCGCAACCTCCTCGAATTCGCACGGCAAGGCGCCACTGTGATTATCAATAATCAGCGTGACTTCAGCCGCCGACAAAGCCGGACGCTGCGGTGTGCCGCCGAAGATCACCTCTTCCATCTTGCCGCCGCGAAGGACACGAACACGCTGTTCGCCAAGCACCCACCGCACCGCATCCGTGAGGTTGGACTTGCCGCACCCATTCGGACCGACCACGACGGTGACACCCTGGCCGAAAACAACTTCAGTGGGGTCGGGAAACGATTTGAATCCCGCCAACTCGATGCGCTTCAGAAACACGTGACCCCCGGTCTCCTACCCAGATTCGTTGCGTCCATTGGTCACCCGGCCGGGATCAGCCCGATCGGTGCGATGTTTGATCCAGAAGCCTCATGGCGCCGCCGTGGGAGCCGCAAGTCTCCGGATCATTTCGATGAAAAGTATGAACTCGGTCTTAATATCCGCTTGTTCGCGCCCGTGCCGCAGTTCCACGGTCACATACGGTACTCCCATGCCATTCGGCAGACCGAGGCGTACCGGGGTTCCGGAACTGGCCATCACGGCCGCGAGAAAGACGCTCGGTTCACGATCGAGCGTGATGATGATGTCGAACGGTTTTTCAAACAACTTCAAGAGGAACTTCTTCCGCGGAATTCCCCACCATCCCACCTGGCTGGAGGCCGGAACGATCGCATGAAAACCGAACGGATTGTAGAAGCGCGCTGTCATGCTCTTGGGCGGGTATAGCAGGGTCACGTCCACCTTTGGGAAGGCCCGGGGAACATGCGAGAGAAAATACTCCGACTGGCGCGAACTCTCCGGCGAAGACGGCATGAGAATCAGGATACGCTGAGCCTGACGGAGGACCCCGGGAAAAGTAAATTCGGCGCGACTGTCGCGACGGGTCCACCACCATAAGAGCCAGCGGCGGATCATTGGCACCACCGCAATCCCGTGGACAACTCAGGGGATGAGATTGCTTCGCTTCGCTCGCAATGACTACTTTTCCGAGAGCTTTGGTGCGTGCAATCACGCACCCTGCGGCCGAGGTAGGGTGCGTGCTCACACGCACCGCTCTTGTTGTTAGAAGGCCCCGGGATCACCCTCATCGAGTGCCTCCGGTATCGGTGGCAGGCTGCTGGAGGGTGCCCGATGAAGTCGCCCCAGACCCGGTCTGACTGGAGCCGAGCCAGGCGATAACCGAATCCTGGGTGATCAAGAAATGGTTTAGCCGACGCCCCCAAGTGCTTAGTCGATTGACGGTTTGGCCATTCATTGAAAGCGCGACGCCGGTCGTGTGTCCCAGCGAGAGGACAAACGACTCGACCGCGGAGGCATCGATCCGTTCGCCTGCTTTAATGATCCCACTGACGATTGTGTCGTGATCCGCCTCCAGAAAAGCCCAAGTATCGACAGTGAACTGGAGACCCAAATTCATGGGCCCGCCGGTCTGCGCCGTGGTGATCAAAGGAAGAGAATCCTCTTCCTGATCGGGAGCCGCTTCGGGGGTCGCGACCGCTGGCTTTGAGGCCGCGGTCTTTTCGCCTTCAGTCGCCACCGGCTCTTTGGACTTCCCGCCTCTGATGGCAACCCATGCGACGATTGCCACGGCGAGTACAATTAGCGCGACACTGCCCCACACGACCAGAGGTCCTCGCATGGTTCTCTCTGCCGCCCCCCCCCTCTCGTCGGGTGACGGTGCCCTCCGCACCGGCTCGGCCAATGGCATACCAATCTTGGGTTTTGGCGGCGGCGGATTGAGTGATGCCGTGACATCGAGCAGAGCGAAAACCTCGGAGAGATTGAATCCC
>JAGVEK010000390.1 GCA_020058315.1 Candidatus Zixiibacteriota bacterium | reverse complement strand
GGACTGGCCATCATCTATCGTGCGGTTGTCAGTCGCTTGACAATGGTTGTCCACGGGCGGTTTGATGCTCAGCAGACGCTGGATGCGATCGAGCGGGCAGGAATCACACACATGTCGCTTGTCGAGAACACACTCCTGCGCCTGCTGGATGCGTGGGGGGAACGCCAGTTCCCTCCTACTCTGCGTGGTGTTCTGGTTGGCGGCGGGCCCGTGGATGTCGAGTTGCTGCGCCGTGCGCGGAGGCTTGGGCTGCCTGTCATGCCGACCTACGGGCTTACCGAAGCGGCGTCCCAAGTCGCAACCTTGCCGCTCGATGCTCCCGCGGACATGCTGTCATCTGTGGGATGGCCTCTCCCGACCTGCGAAGTGGAAATCCGCGACGAACACGGGAAGGCCGTCGCTTTCGGGATCGATGGAGAGATCTCGATTCGGGGCCCGATGGTCACGCGCGGGTATTGGAAGTTACCCGACACCATAGAGCCGATTCTCTCAGACGGATGGTTCGCCACCGGCGATGTCGGCGTCCTTGATGCCGGGGGGTATCTGACTGTCCGCGGGCGCGCTGACGACATGATCATCTCCGGCGGCGAGAAGATCTTCCCTGCAGAAATTGAGGCCTGCCTGACACGAATTCCCGGGATTCGTCGTGCCGCCGTTTTGGGAGTGGATGATCCGCAGTGGGGTCGTGTCGCGGTGGCGTTCATTGAGCTCCCGTCCGGGCTGCCGTTGGATTCTGCTGATATCTCTGACAAGCTGGCGAATAGCCTGGCACGATACAAGATTCCCAAGCGCTTCATCACCGTAACACAACTCCCCCAGACTGGCGGCGGGAAAATAGATCGCCACCGGTTGGCAGAAATCTACCGCGAACGGGCGGTCGACGTTCGCGATATATCCTGATTTCTGAAGACCTGAGCCTGCCGTCCGGTTCTTCCGGGGCATGGGATGCGCCCGGCCGCTCTGGGCTTATTGAAAAACCCCGGTTTCGCCTTGCGGGAGCGCGGACAGGAGTGTCCGCGCCACTTTGATACATGAACTTCCACAACCGAGAGTGGGGCAGACACTCTTGTTTGCCCGGTTTTTCAACAGGTCCGCTCTCTTTCCGCCATCGCTGAGTGGCCGCTAAGGCCATGCAGTCTTTGGCGGTAGTGCCGATAATGAGAACATAGCACGTCGTAATTGGGGCCAGAGCAGAGTAAGGGGGCGTAATGACGGAAGCACCGCCGCCGGGGGACCAGATTCAGTCCACTCAGGAGAATCTGGCAGCCGGAGTTGAGCCGACCAGAACCCCTGATCGCAATTCTCACATACCTGGGGTCTTCAAGTCGCAGCTTTTCAAGAAGATCGCGGTGCGCATCTTTCTCTGGACGCTTGGCCTCGCTCTCATCCCTGTCCTCGTCCTTGTCGGCGTTTCGCTGGATCAGGCGAAAAAGGCGATCTACGACGAGGCACATAGGAAGTCGATGCTGGTGGCCAGCGGCCGGCATAGCCGTCTCGAAGAGCATCTGCGTCAGATCAGGGACGCTGTTCATAATGAGGGTCTGGAGCGATTCGTCTCGGGAACACTCCTGGCGGGAAGTCAGTCTCCAGCCAGGGATGCTGATGCTCTCAGGGCCCAGCTTGGCGAGGCACTGCGGCCGCTTGTTGGGCCTGATGTGGAAGTGTTCATCGCGGACTCGAAGGGCCTGGTTGTGGAGTCGACCAAGCCAAACCGTGTCGGATATGATTGCTCCCAGGAGGAGTACTTCCTGAGGGGGCGTCACGGTACCTATCTGAGTGATAAGATCGACGACAGTCACGCACAGTGGGCCGGTTGGATGGTCTCTGCTCCCGTGGTGAGTGAGGACAACCGGTCCCTGCTGGGTGTTCTGGTCGGTTGCATCAATCCGCGTCACCTGAACAGCATTCTCGGCAGCCGGAAGAGCAACCGTGGCAACCCCGCCAATGATTCGGAATTGGGCTTCCAGGGGAATGTCTACCTGGTGAATGGTGACGGCCGACTGCTCACCGATGCGCCATTTCTTCCAGATTCGCTGGCCAGGGAGCCGGTTGATACGAAACCAGTCCGGTACGCCCGTGACAACAGGATGGGAATGTGCGGGGACTACTTTGATATACGCCGGGTCAAGGTGATTGGAGCCTCCGAGGTGATCCCAGATCTTCACTGGACGATCCTCGCGGAAATGGATTACGACCTGGCGATGGCTCCCTACACGCGTTTCCGAAAAGTCATCCTCGTGCTTTCATTGATTGTCACAGGGCTCGTCTTAGTCCTGGGTGTCCGGCTTGGCCGTATCGCGGTGAGGCCGCTCCAGGCATTGGTTCGCGCGGAGGAGCGACTGATCACCGATGGCGATTCGGGCGCTCTTGTGCCAGAAGGGGATATACCGGGTGACGAGATCGGAGCGCTCATCCGCCGGCGCAATGAGGTGATCCAGAGAGTGACGGCGGCTGAGAAGCGTCACCGGGACTTAGTCGAGGAGATCGATGGAATCGCCTGGGAAGCGGAAGTCGGCACCTGGCGGTTCACCTTTGTCAATCGCAGAGCGGAGCAGATCCTCGGTTATCCGGCCGAACTGTGGCTGTCCGAGCCGGGGTTTTGGGTGCGGCATCTTCACCCCCTGGACAGGAGCCGCACCGTGCAGGCCTATCTGGAGGCCAGCATCACCGGGAAGAACCTCCAGCTGGAATACAGAATGATGGCCGCGGATGGGCACCCCGTCTGGCTGCGCGATCAGGCACACCTTGTGACTTCGACGTGCCTCCTGGATGGCCGTCCTGTTCGGCAGTTGCGCGGACTCATGATGGACATTACCGCCGCCAAACAGGCACAAGACCTGTTGCAGGAGAGCGAACGCCGCTCGCGCACGATCATCGACGTGTCGCGAAACGCGATCATCGGAATCGACATCAAGGGCAGCGTTTCAGTGTTTAATCACGCGGCAGAACAGATGTTCCAGATATCCGCCAGCGAGATTATCGGAGAGCCGGCAATCCGCCTGGTGCCCGTGGATCTTCGCGCTCAACATCTCAAAGCCGTGAATCACTATCTCGGAACCGGCCGTTCGGCCGGGACCATCGGGCAGCCCAGGGAATTGACGGGGCTGCGCAACGACGGTTCGGTCTTCCCCTTGGAGATCACGCTGACGCCGACGAATGACAAATCGATCCGGGTTCTTGCGGTG